>JBDTWC010000134.1:0-6583 GCA_040006875.1 Acidobacteriota bacterium
CGTCGAGTAGTGCACGACTGGCGGCGAGGTTCTAGCGGCTAGAGGAGTCACAGTTCTGCGAGGGCCCGGTGAGCGTCACCGGGCCCTTCGCTTTTTCAAGGCATGGGGAGAGGCGCATGTCTTTGGCCGGCCGAACCGTCTTCATCACCGGCGCCAGCCGCGGCATCGGCCTGGCCATCGGCCTGCGGGCCGCCGCCGATGGCGCGAACGTGGTGATCGCCGCCAAGACCACGGCCCCGCATCCCAAGCTGCCAGGCACGATTCACACGGCGGCCGCGGCCATCGTCCAGGCCGGCGGACAAGCCCTGGCGGTGGCCATGGACTTGCGTGACGAGGTCGAGGTCAAAGCGGCGGTGAAAGCCGCGGTCGAGCGCTTCGGCGGTATCGACCTGCTGGTCAACAACGCCTCGGCCATCTACCTGACCGGCACGCTCGACACGCCCATTCGCCGCTTCGATCTGATGCACCAGGTCAACACCCGCGGCACCTACCTGGCCACGCAGCACTGCCTGCCGCATCTGCTGCGGGCGGCCAATCCGCATGTGCTCAACATCTCGCCGCCGCTCAATCTGAACCCACGCTGGTTCGCGCCGCACGTTGCCTACACCATGGCGAAGTACGGCATGAGCCTCTGCGTGCTGGGCATGGCAGAGGAGTTCCGCGCCTTCGGCGTGGCCGTGAACGCGCTGTGGCCGCGCACGGCCATCGACACCGCTGCGATCACGCTCATCGCCGGCGAGGAGACGCGCCGCACCAAGACCCGCCGCGTGGCGATCATGGGCGACGCCGCGCACGTCGTGCTCACGCGCCCGAGCCGGGAGTGTACCGGCCGCTTCCTGATCGACGATGAGGTGCTCGCCGAGGCCGGCGTGACCGACCTGTCGCGCTACCTGCAGGACGGCGCCCGCGAGGAAGACCTCATGGCGGACTTCTTCTTGGACTAGTCGGGGGTGGGTTCTAGTGGCCGGTGCCCCTCGCAGTAATTCCTCTGTCCAGTGTGGGGCGACGGGTCAGGGAACGAAGCGTCCGGCCGATGTCCAGCGACCGAACTCGTCGGTGAACACGCGGTAGTCGGGGGTGTTGCGGTCGGGGCCGCCTTGGCCGTTGACGATGCCGGTGCAGTGTCCGCCCAGCACGTCGACCAGATAGACGTTGGGTGAGCCCTCAGGGGCGTCGGATCCGTAGTGGTAGGCGATCTCGTCGCCGGCGATGATCGAGTTCACGAACGCGCGCGTCGGCTTGGCGTTGTAGCCGAAGCGCCGGTCGATCTGGCGCAGGTTGTCGACGATGTAGTTGATGTAGGGGTTGGTCTGCACCTTGCGCGCTTCGAGCGGATCGACGTACGGGCCACCGGGGCGTTCGGGGCAGGCCACATCGGGCACCAGGTATCCGAGGCTACGCGCCTGGGCGGCGAACTGGAACACGAGGTCCTTCACGAAGGGCTGGGGCAGACGCTGACCCGCCGGCGCGTCTGGCGTGCGGTCGGGCGTGTTGGCGGGTGCGGTGACCAGGACCTCAGCCGAGGGCGTGCTCACGCCGCAGGCGTTGGCCGCAACCACGGTCACGTAGTAGGCGCCGGGCGGGATGGCAAGCGTGAGGTAGGGCGTGGCGAGCGGCAACTGAATCGATGGCGCCGGGTCGTTGGGCACGAAACTGGCTCGCACCACGTAGGTGGTGGGTGAGCCGCCGCTGCCCGGATTCCACATCAGGAAGCCCGCGGTGCCGCGCACGATGGTGGTGAAGTTGGTGGGGGTGGCAGGCGCCCCGCAGCCGGCCGACACCGGCACGGCCACCTCGTTGCTGGGCGCGCTTTCCACGGTGCCGTTCACCGCCTTCACGTGCACGTAATACGTGCCGGCGCCGACGCCGGCCGCAGTGAAGGCGTTCAGGCGCTCGGCGAGCTTGCTGCGCACGTCACCAGGGGCGGCATACGCCGAGGTCGCCAGCACGAAAAAGGCCGGGCCGCCGGGCGTGTACGACGCTTCGATCTGATAGTGGGTGAACGTGCCCGTGGTGTGGGTCCACTGAATCAATACGCCGCCGCCAGGGGCGACGAGGTAGGTGAGCCCGGTGGGGGCGGGAGGTGCGGCCTGCCGCGCCAGCAGCGTCGGCGAGAACACGAAGGCCGCCATGGCCAGCGCAGCGACGATCGTCAGCAGTCGAACCTGTCTCACGTGGATTCTCCTCGAAAGGGTATTTCCGAGCGCGTCAAACGTCACACGACTGGGCTGTCGCGACCGCCTGTCAGGATACCGCGGGACGGCAGTCGTGAGATTTTCCGGGAAAATATTACGAGCGGTAGTTGCCAAACTGCAGAGCCACGCCGAAGTCGTGCTCGCGCAGGGCCGCCATGGCGGCCTGCAGGTCGTCCTTCGACGCCGACGCCAGCCGTAGTTGGTCGCCTTGAATCGACGCCTGCACCTTCTTCAGCTTGTGGTCCTTGAGGAACTTGACGATCTCGCGGGCGGCGTCGCTCGGGATGCCCTGTTGCAGGGTGATGACCTGCTTCATCGTGCCGGCGCCGGCCGGGGTCGGATCAGCGGGCTTCATGTTCTTCACCGGCACGTTGCGCCGCACCAGCCGCGTCTGCACCACCTCCCAGACCGCGCCGAGCTTGAAGGCATCTTCGGCCGTCAAGGTCAGCGTGCCGGCCTTCTGGTCGAGTTCGATGGCCGCGGTCGAGCCCTTGAAGTCGTAGCGCTGCCCGATCTCCTTCCGGGCCTGGTTGATGGCGTTGTCCACCTCCTGGAGGTCGATGGTGGAGGTGACGTCGAAGGAAAAGTTCTGCGCCATGCGGGAATCGTAGCTGATCGGCGCAAGCGGAGGCGAGCCCGACCGGCCTGCGGGCGGCGCTATACTCCGCAGCAGAGCCGTGGCGCATGAACCTCTGGTGCTCGTGGTCGACGACTACGTCGACGCCGACGCCTGCACCCCGCAGGGCGAAGGCGAGCCATGAGCGCGCGCGGCGTCCGTGACGTGCGGATCGTGCGCCTGAACGGCGCCGAGGCGCGACCCGATGACGATCGCGTGGCCGTCGAGGAGCCACTCGAGGTGCGGGTAAACGGCGAGCCCTTTGCGGTGATCATGCGCACGCCGGGCCACGACATCACGCTGGCCGCGGGTTTCCTGCTGGCCGAGGACGTCGTGCGCGAGGTCGACGAAGTGGCGGCGGTGGAGCAGTGCGACGACGTCGAGGTCGAGGCCCGCGGCAACATCCTCAACGTCACGGTCACCGGGGCCGCGGCCGAGCGCCTCGCTGCCCGGCTGGGCGAGCGCCGTCAGGTGACAACGACGGCCGCCTGCGGCTTGTGCGGACGGCGCACCATCGAGTCGCTGCGCGTGCGCGTGGCCAGCGTCGGCGGTGACTGGACGGTGACGCCGGCCGTCGTCGCCGCGCTGCCCGTGGCCTTGCGATCGGCGCAGGCGGCCTTCGACGCGACCGGCGGCATCCACGCCGCGGCGCTGTGCGACCTCGACGGCCGGGTGCTGCTCGCGGCCGAAGACGTCGGTCGCCACAATGCCGTCGACAAGATCATCGGTCGCGCGTTGCTCGATGGCCGGCTGCCGCTCGATCGGGCGCTCCTGGTCGTGAGCGGCCGCACCTCCTACGAGTTGGTGCAGAAGGCGCTGCTCGGCGGCGTGCCGCTCGTGGCCGGCGTGTCGGCGCCCTCGAGCCTGGCCGTCGACCTGGCCCGCGCCTCGCGGATCACGCTGTGCGGCTTCGTGCGCGGCGGCACGATGAACATCTACGCGCATCCGCATCGCGTCGCCAGTTGAGGCCGGGCGACCCGGTCGCGGGTCGGGAGTGTTGCCACGGAGCGCTCCGCTAGCGGACCGGCACCGCGGGCTGGCAACGCGGACACCAGTAGACGCGCCGCGCGTCGAGCCCATCGCTCGCCGACACGACCGCCGTGCCGCAGCGGCGGCACGGCAGCGTGGTGCGGTTGTAGACCCACAACGCCTCGCCGCGCGCGGCGCGGCCGGTCGTGACGCGCTGGCCGGCGTCGGGCCGAGCGTTGTCGCGCAGCAAGCGCACGGCGGTATCGACCACGCCGGCCACCTGAGCCGCGTCGAGCGACGACACCAGCGTCGCTGGATGCACGCCGGCCAGGAACAGCAGCTCCGAGCGAAACACGTTGCCGAGACCAGCGGCCACTCGCTGATCGAGGAGCGCGCGGGCGAGCGGCTGATCCGCCTGCGCCAGCATCCGCGCGACGACCTCGGCGGGGTCGACGTCGGGCGCGAGCAGGTCGGGTCCGACCCGACCCAGGGCGCGGTTGCGCCGCAGGTCGTCGGCGCGCAGGAACTCGGCGTCGGGCACATTGAAACCCACCGCTACGCGGGTCGCCGTTTCAATCACGATGCGCATGGCGTGCCGCGGCCGCTGCCAGCGCTCGCCCGGTTGATAGAGATGCCACGACCCGTGCATCCGCATGTGCGTGCGCAAGACCAGCCCGCCGCCGAAGGTCATGAGCAGATGCTTGCCGCGCGTCGTCACGCTCTCGATCGTGCGCCCGGCCAGCGGCGTGTCGTCATCGATGCGCGCCAGATGGGCCAAGGCGGTGACGAAGCGGGTCACGGTGTGCCCGGCCAGTGCTTGGTGCAGCGCCGCAGCGGCGCGCGCGATCGTGTCGCCTTCAGGCACGGTCCGTCCCGTCGTCGCTGGTCGCCGCGTCGACCGGGTCGCGGCGGGCGGCGGCGGCGTCCGCTGACCCGCGCGCGGCGTTCCGCGCCACGCGCAGTTGCAGGCCGCCGCTCGTGACCGCGAAGCCGGCCTCGACGAGATAGGCGGCGACCGCACTGGAGGCGGCCGGCGTGCCGTTGATCTCCGCGATCAGCCAGCCGCGCCGGTCGGCCGCGGACTGATGCGCGAGCCGCACGAGTTCCTGCGCCAGCGCCCGCCCGCGCCGGCCGCGCTCCGGCTCCTCGTCCGACAAGGCGACCAGCAGTTGACGATCGCCACGCGCGATCCAGGCCACGGCGTAGCCATCCACGAGGACCACGCGCGCTCCGGCCACACGGCTCGCTCGTGCCGAGGTGGCGCCGGTCCACACCGGCCACTCGACCACCGCACCGTACGGATTGGCCGGGTCGGTGGCGGCCAGGGTCACGGCGCGCGCCTCGGTGGGTGCGTCGCGTTCCGCGCGCAGCCGATCGATGGCGCCGGGCTCGGCGAACTGGGCGCCGCCGAGATCGGCGACGAAGTAGCCGCGGCGCACGCGTCCGGTGTCCTCCAGGCGGCGCAGCACCGGGTAGACGGCGCTGAAGCCGCCCGGCACCGGCTCGAGCGCGATCACGTTGCGCGTGACCAGGCCGTGCCGCGCCAGCAACTGCCTGGTCAGCGCGGCCGCCCACACCGTCGGCGAGGGTGGCGCCGACGCGTCGAGCATCGACCAGCGTCCTTCGGCCGTCGGCGGCACGAGCCGGCGCGAGCGGAAGCGGTTGGCGCGTGCATCGCGGCGGGTGCGCTCGGGTCCGGCAGTGTAGGCGCGCAGCGGCTGCAAGGTGTCGTTGGTCAGCAGGCCCTTCCAGACCAGGCTCCACAACGCGTCGACCGTGTCCTGCGGGAAACCGCCGCCGACCGCTTCGTGCAGCGGGCCGAAGAACGCCGCGCCGTGGCGCATGAGCCACGCCGCAATCCGCGCTTCGAGCTCGACCAGGCCGCCCGCGCCGCGCCGCGGCGGCATCAGCGGCGCGCGCTGGTCGGCGAGATACAGCGCCACGCGGCCGTCGCGCTCGCCGAGTGGCTCGACGCCGACCCAGATGACCTCGCCGGCCGAGACCAGCGTGTCGAGCTGCGCCGGCAGGTAGCCGGCCACGCGCGCGGGCAGGATCTCGCGCTCGAGCACCGAGGCAACGAGCGGCGCGCCCTGCAGCTGCTCGATCGCGTCGAGCAATGCGTCGAGGCCGGCACGCGGCGCGTGCAGCCCGTGCCACGCGGTGAGGAAGCGGCCGAGCACCGGCACGTCCACCGGCTCGACGTCCTGACGCAGTGCGGCGAGTGACCGGCGGCGCAGCGAGCGCAGCACCTCGGCATCGCACCACTCGCGGCCGCGGCCCCCGGGCCGGAACTCGCCCTCGACCACCCGGCCACCGTCGGCGAGACGACGCAGGGTGAGATCCACGACCGCGACGCCGATGCCAAAGCGGGCGGCGGCCTCGGCGGCGGTGAAGGGACCGTGCGTGCGCGCGTAGCGCCGCACCAGATCCCCGATGGCGTCGCCGGCCGGCTCGAGTAGCGCGGCCGGCAGGCCGGTTGGCAGCGGCGCGCCGAGCCCGTCGCGATAGCGCGCGGCGTCCTCGACGGCGACCACTCTCGGGCCGCCGGCGATGCGTACGAGCAACACCCGACGGGCCGCGATGAGCGCCGGCACCGCGCTGGCCGCGATCCCGGGTTGCGCGCGCGCCGCGATCTCGTCGGGCGACAGATCACCGAGGCGCAGGAGCAAGTCGTGCACGGCGTCGGCCGAGCGCGCGTGGAAGCGCTCCGGCAGGTGCTGCAGATCGCGGTCGCTGGCGGCGATCGCCTCGCGCTCGAGGAGCGCGCGCAGCTCGCCTTCGCCGATGAGCTCAGCCAGTTGCG
>JBDTWC010000135.1:0-6579 GCA_040006875.1 Acidobacteriota bacterium
CGAGCAGGACGCGTCGGGCACGTTCAACGCCGTGGGTCCGGCCGCGCCGCAGACCATCACGCAGTTCATCGACGACCTTCGCCCGCTCGCGCCTGCCGGCACGACCTACTCGTGGATCGACGACTACCAGTGGCTGAGGGCGTACCCGCTGCGTCCGCCCACGCCGGACGAACCCGCGGGCCTCACCGAAGTGATCCCGTGGGTCTTGCCCGACGGCACGGAACTGGGTCACATGCGGATCAGCAATCGGAAGGCGTTCGCCGCTGGCCTCTCGTATCGCCCCCTGCTTGTCACCGCGCGCGACACGCTGGTTTGGCGACAGAGCGATGCCGCGCCCGAGGCGCTGCGCGCCAAACCGCGCTACGTGCTGACGGCGGCGCAGGAGCTGGCGCTGCTGAAGGCGTGGAAAACCCGGCGCGCCGCCGCTCCGCTCTGAGGCATACTCTGCGCGAGGGCACCATGACACGACGATGGTCGATCGCGTCGTTCGGGCTCGCGCTGTTGGCCGCACTGCCCGTGGGGGCGGATGTGGCGCCATTCCCCTCCTGGCGCCTGGCGGCCAATGGCTCGATCGCGAGCGCAGTGCAAGCAGGCTCCGCCATCTATCTGGGCGGATCGTTCACGAAGATCGGGCGCTCGATCGCGCCGCTCGCGGGGTTTCTCGACCCGGCGACACTCGCGTTCACTCAGGCGACCGGTTGCGCGAGAAATGGCGATCGCCCGGTGGTGGCACAAACCTTCACCTCAGCATCGAACGTACTCGCCGACGGCGCGGGGCCGTTCCCGGTGCCGGCGGGAACGAGGATGGTCAGAGTCGGCCTCGACTGCCGCTTCGACCGGCGCTTTCGCCTGGCGCTTCCAGGCTTCACCGAGATCGACGGCCCCGACCGGCTGATCGACGCCGGCGGCCGGATCTACTTCTCGGGCAACCACTCTTCGGCGTTCGGCGCGCCCGACGCGGTGCGCGTGGTCGTCGAACTCGACGGCGAGACCGGCGTGGTGAGCCGCTACTGGCTGGTGCAGACCCCGTATCCAATGCGGCTCGAAGGGGTGACGCCGGGCGGCCGGCTGCTGGCCTCGACACGCGCCGACAGCGGGGATCTGGTCGTCGGCTGGTTCGACCCCGCGCAGGGCCAGTTCCAGTCGGTGCGCACGTTCCCGAACTCCGGGTTTGTCAAGGCCGTCGGGGACGTGATCGTGGTGTCGCAGTACCTGTCGAGTGTCACCGAGGTCGTGGCGCTTGACGCCGCCACGCTCACGACGCTGCCGCAGTGGCCGACGGTGCGCGCGTCGTTTGTTGGGGCCGTGGCTTCGGGCGGTGGGCGGCTGTTTCTCACCGGCAATACGTTGACCCTGGACGACGTGGCGGCGCCGCGGCTGCTGGCGTTCAACGCCGCGACCGGCGCGCGATACACCGGTTGGGCGGCGCCGGGGTGGATCAACGACCCGGCCAGCGATGTCGCCAAGTTGCTGGTGTCGGGCGGCCGGCTCATCGCCCTCGGCGACTTCGCGTCGAGCAGCCTGCGCGATACGGCCGCGGCGTTCGATGCGGCAACCGGGGCGCTGGACCCGTGGCTGTTCCCGTTCTCCGCTTCGCTCGTCGAGAAGTTAGGCACCCGGATCTACTTTGCGGAGATCCTCGCACGCAGTCGTGAGGGGCGTCGGGGCCTGGCCGCGGTCGACGCCACGACCGGAGCCCTGTTGCCATGGAGCGGCGCCGACGCCACCGGCACCGAATCAGCCCTCGCCGCCGACGGGCCGGGCGGCTTTCTCTACGCCGGGCGATCCAGTGGGGTGCGCCGCTGGTTCCTCTCGAACGGGGCCATCGATCCGAACTGGCAACTCGATCTGGCCAGCGACAGCCTCCAACCGGCGGCGCCCACCGCACTGGCACTGCACGGCGGGCAGCTCTACGCGGTCGGGATGTTCGACAACGCGCGCAGCGGCGCGTCCGGTCCGTGGCAACCGCGCGAAGCCGCCGTCGCCATCACGACCGGGGGCACGCTGGCGAGTTGGCGTCCGCGTCTTCAGGCGACCTGCATTGCCTTCTTGAGGATTCCGTATCCAGTGCCGTGCCTCAAGGATGTCCAGGTCAGCGAAGGCCGCGTGGTGCTGACAGGCACCCTGCAGAGCCTCGATGACCAGTGGACGCCGGCGCGGTCGGCGATGGCGTTCGCCAGCGACACCGCGGCCGTCGATCCGCTGCTGCCTCCGGCCGGGGTCGGCGTGGTGGGCCCGATCACGAGCAACGCCTCAGGGCTGTATGCGGTCGCACGACTGGACCGGTCCGTGCTTGCGCAGGTCACCGCGGCCGCAGGCCCGCGCGTGATTGGTCCGGTCGGAGCCGCGTCTTCTTGGATCCAAAAGATCGCCGTGCGTGACGGGCGGCTGTATGCCGACGTCGAGTACGACGCCTTGAGCGGGCAGCCGACCGGCAACCCGCACGTGTGGACCGCGCCCACGGCCGTCGATGACGGCGTGCTCGATCCTGCGACCTCCACCTTCCAGGTCCTCGGCTGGCATGCTGCGATTGCGGCGGTGGCGCCTGCGGCTCCAGGCAATCTCGCCGCCGAACTCAACGGCGCGCGGGTCACGCTGCGCTGGACCGCCGGCGCCGGCGATCTTCAGCCGCTGTTGCCGCCATCGGCAGGGGGCACGGCCGCGATCGCGCACCTCGTGCTCGCCAGCCTCACCTCTGGCGGGCCGACCGTGGCGCAGTTCGACACCGGCTCGATCGAGCCGACGTTTTCGATCGATGCGCCGCCCGGTAGGTTCTATCTGCGTGTGCAGGCGCGCAACGCCTGGGGCGTGAGCGCGCCGTCGGCTGAAGTCAGGCTCGACGTGCAGCCGCTGGCTCCTGAAGCGCCGTTGGCCACCGTTGCGAGCGTTGCTGGAGCCACCCTGCGCGTGCAGTGGCAGGCGCCTGCACACGGCTGGCCGGCAACCGGTTTCAGGCTCGAAGCGGGCAGTTCGCCGGGAGGGACCGACTTAGGCACGATTGCCGTGGCCGGACTCGAGTTCCAGACCGCGGTGCCGCGTGGCCGCTACTACGTGCGCGTCCGCGCGGTGAATACGAACGGCGTGGGTCCGGCGGGCGATGAGCGGCTCTTGGTCGTGCCGTAGCTGAGTGAGTCGAGCCCCTGGTGGGGCTCGACTCCGGCACTCAGTGCTGCGGCACCGCGGTCATCAGGATCTCCATCGCCTGGTTCAGCGTGGGTCCGGCCTGCCGCTGGCCCTTGTAGTTGCCGATGCGCACGATCACGAGGTCGTGCGACGGGTCGATCCACACCGACTGTCCGCCCGCGCCCTGCATCGAATAGGCCGTCTTCGGCAGGGGCACGCGGCCGTCGCCGTTGATCCAGAAGAGGCCGCCATAGACCGGGTTCTCATCGGCCACCCAGGCTGGCGCCAGCGTGCTCACGAAGTCGTTGTAGTACTCGGGCAGGATGCGCTCGCCGCCCGGCGCAACGCCGTCGTTGAGATACAGATTGCCGAGCCGCGCCCAGTCGCGGGCCGACATGTACTCGTAACCTTGGGTGAGGAAGTTGCCCGACGGATCGGTCTCCATCACCATCGTGCGCACGCCGATCTTGTCCCACAGCGCGCGCTGCGGATACGACAGGTAGTCGAGCTTCAGCTTCTCGATGCCGAGCCGGTTCAGATAGTTCGTGAGCACCGGGTCGGTGTTGCGATAGCGGCCGACCGTGTTCGGCTTCCACTGCTGCGGCCGCGTCGCCGCGTATTTGTAGGCGTTGCCGGCGTCGGTGTAGAGGTACAGATGGTCGGGATACGGCCCGGCCTTGTCGTAGTCGGGATCCGAGGGGCTGATGATCCGGATGCCGCTCGACATGTGCAGGATGTCCTGGATCTTGATCTCCTTGCGCGGGTCGTCGGCCCCCTGCCATTCGGGCACCGGTGCGGGCTGCGCCAGCGTGTAGACGCCGCGCTGCATCAGCGTGCCCATGATGGTCGCGGTCACGCTCTTGCCCATCGACCAGCTCTCGAGCGGCGTGGTCATGGTGATGCCGTCGCCGTAGCGCTCGGCGATGATGCGGCCCTTGTAGGTCACGACCAAGGCGGTGGTTTCGGCCTCGGGGGCTGAGAAAGCGGCGTCCACGGCGGCCTTGACCTTGGCCGCGTCCACGCCAGCGGGGAGTGGTGACTTTGGCTCGCGGTCGCCCATTGGCCAATCCTGCGCGGCCGCGGGCGGCAAGTTCGGCCTCACCGCCTTGGGCGTGAACATCAGCTTGTCGCTGCCCTCTGGATAGGTCACGCAGCCCTGGCCATTGGTGTAGACGGCGGTGCGCACGGTGCCGTTGGGCAGCGTGATGCTCACCGTCTTCTTCACCTTGTCCACGACCGGCTTGCCGACCTTGGCGCGTTCTTCGTACGGCCCCGTGAAGTAGCCGACGTGCTCAGCCGCGAAGGCGATGTCGTAGCCGGTGATGAACACCGCCGAGCACATGGTCTTGGCGAAGCCCGAGGTGTTGTGCGACAGGGCATCGCCGGGCACCGGCTCGTACTTGGTCGGCAGCTCCAAGGACTTGCCGCGGGCGATCCGCTTCTCGCGCGCCGCCGTAGCCGGATCGACCGGCGCTGGAGCGACGGCTGGGACCGGAGCCGGTTCGGGCGCCGCCTTGCAGGCGGCACCGGCGCCACCGGCCAGGAACAGGATCACGGCGCAACGGCCAACGACTCGCGAGTCGAACGATCGGATTCTCATCTGACGCACCCCCTCAAGACCGGGGAAGTCTACACCCATGTCGTCCGGCTTGACCGGGCGCCGGATTGGGCACTACAACAGCGGTGCGGGTTTGCGCCACGTCCCGCGTCAGCCAGATCCCTCCGGGACAGGAGTTTTCAGCGATGAAGAAGGTGTGCTCGTTCGTGTTCGGCGCCGCACTGGCGCTGGCGCTGCTGGTGCCGGCAAGCGCCGCCGAACCCAAGATCATCAAGGGCGAAGTGATCGACCTCGAATGCTCGCTGAGCAATGGCGACGCCGGTAAGGGCGAGGCCCATGCCGCGTGCGCGCTCGGCTGCGCCAGGGACGGCGACCAGATGGCGATCCTCACCGACGAGGCGGTCTACCTCATCGAAGGTGACTATGCCGCCAACAAGAACGCCAAGCTGCTCGACTTCGTGGCCCGGAAGGTGCAGGCCAAGGGCACGGTGTCCGAGAAGGACGGCAAGATGACCATCAACGTGGCGGCGATGGCGGTCGCAAAGTAACCCACTCCCCTCACGTGGTGAGGGAACAAACGGCCCGCCGCCGTCGTCCACTCAGGCCAGAGGTGGATTCGTGAGTCACGAGACCCTGGCCCTGCTGCACGGCACCGCCGACCTGCTCGTCCTGCAAGCCCTGCGGGCCGGTCCCGCCCACGGCTACGCCGTGTCGCGCTGGGTGCGGGAGCGCACCGACGGCGTGCTGTCGATGGAAGACGCCGCCCTCTACCAGGCCCTCCACCGGCTCGAGGCGCGCGGCTGGGTGGCGTCGGAATGGGGCCTCTCCGAGAACAACCGCCGCGCCAAGTACTACACGCTCAGCCCCGACGGCCGCCAGCAATTGCGGGTCGAGGTGTCGTCGTGGAAGCGCTACGCCGATGCCGTGTTCAAGGTTCTCGAAACCGCGTAGGAGGCGAGTGATGGTTCCTCAGGGCGCGAAGCGCGGTTTCCGGTTCCCTTGGCGCACCCGGCGCGACCTGCGCGCCGACGTTCGCGAGGAATTTCAGTTCCATCTCGACATGCGCGCCGCCGAGCTGGTAGCCAGCGGGCTGTCCGACGGCGAGGCACGCGCGCAGGCGGAGCGCGAGTTCGGCAATCAAGCTAGCGGCGCCGCCGCCTGCATCCGCGTGGACGAGCGGGTGGAACTGCGTCAGCGGCTGGGCACCCTGCTGGGTGACCTGCGCCGCGACACGGCGCTCGGCGTGCGCCTGATCGCCAGGAGCCCGTGGTTCTCGGCCCTCTCGATCGCCATGCTGGCGCTCGGTATCGGCGCCAACGCCGCCATCTATTCGATGTTCGAACAGACGTTGTTCCGGCCGCTGCCGGTGCCGGCGGCCGCCGACCTGGTGAGCTTCTCGGCGCCTGGCTTCACGCCGAACGACAACTGCAATCAGGCCGGCCGCTGCGACGAAGTCTTCAGCTTGCCGATGTATCGCGATCTGGCCGCGCTGGCGCCCGGCTTCTCTGGCATCGCCGCCCATCGGGCGTTCGACATCACCCTGATGCCCGGGCGCGGCTCCCAGAGCGAATGGGCGATGGGCATGCTCGTGTCGGGCAACTACTTCGACGTGCTGCAGTTGCAGCCGGCGCTCGGCCGGCTGATTACCGATCGCGACATCGCGGACCGCGAGCCGGTGGCCGTGCTGAGCCACGACTACTGGCGCGCCCGCCTGAACGGCGACCCAGCGGTGCTCGGCACCTCGCTGTTCGTGAACGGCCACCCGCTCACCATCGTCGGCGTGGCTCCGGCCGGATTCACCGGCACCACGCTCGGCTTCCGTCCAGCGGCCTACCTGCCGATGCCCGTACGGGCCATCGTCGAGCCCGGCGCGGAGGCCCTGCTCACCGACCGCGCCT
>JBDTWC010000136.1:0-6576 GCA_040006875.1 Acidobacteriota bacterium
AAGGCGTCGTCGCGATGCAGCCAGATGGGCGCGCCCAGGGCGCGTTTGGCCGCGGCCACCCCCGACACGTGGTCGATATGTGCGTGCGTGAGCAGGACGCCGGTGACCTCGAGCTGCGCGCGCTCGATGTGGGCGAGCAGCACCGGCACTTCGTCGCCCGGATCGATGTAGATCGCCTGGCGCGTGCGTTTGCAGCTCACGACGAAGCCGTTCTTCATGAACGGCGGCGCGGCCGCGGATTCGATGATCATGGGGTCACTTTCGCGGTGGTTGGGCCGGACGAATCTCGATCCGGCTGGGCAGACTGCGCAAGGGATGCGAGAGCAGGTCGACGATGACCCGCGCCACGTCCTCGGGCTGGAGTTTCCACTCGGCGCCGGCCTCCGGCGCGCGGCCACTGAAGCCGGTGGCCACCGAACCGGGGCACACGTAGCCGACGCGGATGCCGTCGTAGCGCAGTTCCTGCATGAGCGCTTCGCTGAACGCGTCGACGCCGGCCTTGGTGGCGCAGTAGGCGGCGCCGCCCGCGAACGGGTTCTTCCCGGCCAGGCTGCTGACGTTGACGATCCAGCCGCCGCCTCGGGCCTTGAGCGGCGCAATCGCCGCCTGGCAGCAGTGGAAGACGCCCGTGAGGTTGATGTCGATGAGCCGCTGCCACTCTTCGGGCGCGAGCGCGGCGATCGGGGCACCCACGCCAACCCCGGCGTTGTTCACGAGCACGTCGAGACCGCCGAAGCGTTCCACGACGGCGGCGACGGCGCGCTGGACGGCCGCGCGATCGCGCACGTCGCAGGTCACGCCCATCACGCGCGTGGCGTCGTTGGCCGCAGCGGCGAGCGCCTTCTCCGCGCGTTGCGCGCTCTCGTCGCTCATGCCCGTCACGACCACCGAGTCGCCGCGCGCGAGCAGCGCATGGGCCACGGCATAGCCGATGCCGCGCGTGCCGCCTGTGACCATCGCAATCGCCATCTCTGCCTCCGCTTCGTGCCGGGGTTCGGGTCTCGGGCTCGAGCCAACTCACTCGGCCGCGCGACGGTGCCCGGCAGCCCCAGCGGCTAGAATACCCCCGTGGCCACACTGGTCGTGCTCGGCGCGGGCGATCTCGGCGGCGCGGCGGCGCGGCAGGCCGTGGCGCTGGCCGTGACGCGACAGGTCGTGCTGGTCGACGACGCCGCTGACGTAGCCCGCGGCAAGGCCCTCGACATCCAGCAGGCCGCGGCCATCGACGGCGTGGCCGTGTCCGTGAGCGGCACCAGCGATCTTGGTGTGGTCGTCGGCGCGGCCGCAATCGTGCTGGCGGATCGGTCCGGCGTCTCCGCTGCGGAACATCAGGGCGACGCGGCCCTGCGGCTCATCGCGCAAGTGCGGGCGCTGAATGCCAAGGCGCTCATCGTGTGCGCCGGCGCGACGCAACTCGACTTGGTGGAGCGCGCCGTGCGCGAGCTCGGCGCCGACGCGACGCGTCTCGCCGGCTCGGCGCCAGAAGCGCTCCGTCAGGGACTGGTGGCGCTCGTCAGCCTCGCCGCTGGGTCCGACCCGCGCGCGGTCTCGATGCTGCTCCTCGGACGTCCGCCCGACCGCAGCGTGGTGGCGTGGAATGACGCTTCGATCGGCGGCCGTCGCGTTGCCGACGTGCTCAACCCACCGGCGGTCGCCCGCCTGGAAGCACGGCTGCCCTACTTGTGGCCGCCCGGGCCGCTCACACTCGGGGCCGCGGCGGTGGGCGTGGTACACACGGCGCTGACCAATGGCCCGGCCAACCCGTGCCTGTTCATCGTGCCGCCGGCCCCCGGCGGCGGGCGCGGCAACGGCGTGGTGCTGCCCACTGCGGTGAGCAGCCACGGGCTGACCCCGCGGTGGCCCGCGCTCTCGCCCCGCGACCAGATGCGCCTCGACACGGCCCTGGCCGGATAGGACCACGGCCGAGCGGCTCAGAGCGCAGGCGCGACGTGGTGCAGCGACAGGCCCTGCGCGAAGTCGGCGAGGCGCTCGCGGAGGATCAGCCGGCCGCGATGCAGACGCGACTTCAGCGTCTGATCCTTCACGTTGAGCCGCCGGCTCGCTTCTTCGGTCGACAGGCCGCGCAGATCGCGCAGGATCACGGGCTCGCGATAGATCGCCGGCAACTCGGCCACGGCCACCCGCAGGGCGTCGCGCATCTGGCGGCGGTGCACCAGCTCGTCGCCCAGGTTCGACCAGTCGGCCGGCTCGAACGAACGCGGCGCGCCGTCGTCCTGCGTGCCGGTCCGCTCGTCGGGCACTTCGTGCAGCCGAGCGGACCTGGTGGAACGCAGCCGCGACATGGCCGTGTTGAAGGTGATGCGGTAGATCCACGACGACAGGGCGGCGTCGCCGCGGAAGGCGTCGATCTTGTCGCGCACCTTGAGCAGCACGTCCTGCACCACCTCTTCCGCGTCTTCGCGGTTGCGGGTATAGCGCAGCGCCAACTGATACATCCTGGTGCCGTAGTTGCGGGCCAACTCGGCCACGGCGGTGTCGTCGCCGGCCTGGAGTCGTGCGATGAGAGTGGAATCGGAGTGGGCGCTGGTCACGGGCATCCTCGTCTATGTGTGCCGGGGATAACCCCCGGCGGCACACGACTATTCCCGTCGCCCGAGCGCGCCGCGGCAACGCTCAGATGGGCTTCAGCGCACTCCACACCGCCGAGAGCAGATAGAGCGGCGCCACGATGCCCAGGGCGAGCAGCGCGGCCAGTCCGACGCTGGCCAGGGGCCGACGCTTGTCCAGTACAGGTGCATGCAGCTCGTCGGCGGCGAGCGTTTCGTCCTGCACCTTGAGCACCACCCGGATGCCCACCGTGATGGTAGCGGTGAGGGCCGTGATCATGGCCAGCGTATAGAGCTCGATGTCGCCGTCGTAGGTGTGGCGCCACAGCTCCGTCAGACGCCAGGCGTTGACCGCCTGGAAGCCGATCCACACCAGGGCCAGCAGCGCCACGCCCTCGGCCGTGTGCTGCGAGGCCACCGCGGCGCGCGACTCGCTTCCTGCGGCCGGCGTGACCGTGCGGTGAACGAGCAGGGCCACCACGGCAGCAAACACCAGCCCGAGCGCCACCTGCAACCCGACCGGCAGGTAGACCAGTTCCGGCGACTTGAAGGCGAACTGGCTAGGACTGCCGTCTTCGAAGCTGATGGGCACGAGCAGCGGGATCCGCTCGTAGACATCGTGCAGGTAGAAGAACGTGGCGGTAGCGACGAGCGCGCTCATCCAGCCAGCGAGCCGGGTGTGTTCGGTGCAGCGAAGCGGATATGTGGTCATGGGGGTGATGGGTCGATCGTCGTGGTGTGACGACCGAACACAGCACCGAAAAGCTGCACGAAACGTGCCTCGACTTCGGCCATCGCGATCTCGACGCCAATCTCGCTTTTGAGCGAAGTTACGCCATATTCTGCGATCCCGCAGGGCACAATCAGCCGAAAAAACTCAAGGTCCGGCCAGACATTGAACGCGAAGCCATGACTGGTGATCCAGCGTGAAATCCGCACCCCGATCGCCCCTATCTTGGCCGGTTCGAGGGTCGGGTCAAGCACCGGAACGGCTGGGGTGGACGTCGCCGCGGCGGGGCCCGCCGTGGCGGCCGGTACCCGCACCCAGGTGCCGGTCTTGCCGACGATGCGCCCGGCGGTGACGCCATACGAGGCGCACACCCGGATCATCACCTCCTCCAGGTCGCGCACGTACTTGTGCACGTCGCGCCGGTCGGGATCGAGGTCGATGATCGGGTAGCCCACGAGCTGGCCTGGGCCGTGGTAGGTGACGTCGCCGCCGCGGCCGGTTTCAGACACCGTCACGCCCAGTTCGGCCAGCCGCGCGTCGGGGGCCAGGATGTGCCCGCGCCCGCCGTCGCCCTTCACGCCGAGCGTGAGCACGTGCGGATGCTGCAACAGCAGCAGCGTGTCGGGAATGGCGCCGGCTTTACGCTGCTCGACCAGCGCACGCTGCAACCCCAGCGCCTCGTCATAGGGCACGGTCCCCAGGCGCCGCACGACGAGCTCTCGGATCATGTGTGCCGCTTTGCAGGCCGGTTCCGAGCCCGCCTCTAGACTTGGCTGGGATCGTAATTTTCGATCGACGTCTTCACATCGGCCATGAACCGATCGGCGACGGCGCCGTCGACCAGACGGTGGTCGAAGCCGAGCGTGAGGTAGCCCATCATGCGGATGCCGATCAGGTCGTCGATGACGACGACACGCTTCTCGATGGTGCCAACGCACAAGATCGCGACCTGGGGCTGGTTGATGACCGGCAGACCGTACTGCGCGCCGAAGTTGCCGGGGTTCGTGATGGTAAAGGTGCCGCCCTGCACTTCGTCGGGGTTGAGCTTCTTGCTCCGCGAGCGGTCCGCCACGTCGGCGATGGCGCGAGACAGGCCGAGCAGGTTCTTTTCGTCGGCGCCCTTGACGACCGGCACGATGAGTCCGTTGTCGAGCGCCACGGCGATGCCGAGGTTGACCGAGCCGCGGTAGATCACGTTGTCGCCATCGATCGAGGCGTTCAGCACCGGGTGCCGGCGCAGGCAATCGACAACCGCCTTGGCGATGAACGATGTGAAGGTGAGCTTCGCGCCCTGGCGTTCGTACTCGTCCTTCTTGGCCTTGCGGATCTGTTCGGCGCGCGAGTAGTTGACCTCGAACACGGTGTAGACGTGCGGCGAGGTGTGCTTGCTGAACACCATGTGCTCGGCGATTTTCTTGCGCATGACCGACATCGGCTCGACCCGGTCGCCGACCAGTCGCGCCACCGGGGCGGCTGGCTTGACCGCAGCAACCGACGCGGACGGGGCCGGCGCAGCCGGTCTCGACGTCGCCGCGTCAGGCGCGGGCGAGGGAACGGCGGGGCCCTTCTCGATGAACTCGAGGATGTCGTGCTTGGTCACCCGGCCGCCGGCGCCCGAGCCGCTGATGCCGGCGATCTCGACGTTGTGTTCCTTGGCGATGCGGCGCACGAGCGGCGACGAGCGCTGACCACGGCCGTCGGCCGGAGCGGCCTGCGCCTCTGCGGTTGCCGGTGCCGCCGGCTCTGCTACCGCCACGCGCGCAGCCGGCGCCAGCGGCGATTCAGCCTGGCCCACGGCGGCCTCGGGCATCGGCGACGACGAGGGCTCGGGCGCACTCGGGCCCGCGGCCGCCTTTTCGCCCGCGGCGCCGATGGTGGCGACGACGCTGTGAATCGGCACCGTCTCGCCTTCCTTGACGGTGATCTCGAGCAGCACGCCGGCCGCCGGCGACGGGATCTCGGCATCAACCTTGTCGGTCGAGATCTCGAACAGCGGCTCGTCGCGATCGACGCTGTCGCCGATCTTCTTGATCCACCGGACGATCGTGCCCTCGGCAATCGACTCGCCCATCTGCGGCATCACTACGGGTGTGGACATGGACAGTTCCTCGATGACCTAGGCTCGGAACCCGCCGAGAGCTCGGGGCCCGGCCTCGGGATCAAACGTGAATGGCGGCTCCGTGAGCGGCGTGCGCTGCCTCGCCCATCGCTTCCGACATGGTCGGGTGCGCGTGAATCGTCTTGACCAGTTCTTCGACCGTGCACTCGAGCCGCAGCGCCAGCACCGCCTCGGCGATGAGTTCGGTGGCGCGCGGGCCGATGATGTGCACGCCGAGCACCTCGTCGTATTTCTTCTCGGCCACGATCTTCACGAAGCCGTCGGTTTCGCCGGCCATGCGGGCCCGAGCCAGGGCGCGAAACGGGAAGGTGCCGATGCGCACGTCGTGGCCGGCCGCCTTGGCCTGCGCCTCGGTGAGGCCGACGCTGCCGATCTCAGGTTCGGTGTAGGTGCAACGCGGCACGTGATCGTAGTTGATGGGCGCCACCTCGTGGCCGGCGATCTTCTCGGCCAAAAGGATGCCTTCCATCGACGACACGTGGGCGAGCTGGTAGTGCGGCCCGCCCATGGTGATGACGTCGCCGATCGCCGAGACGCCGGCCACGTTCGTGGCAAACAGCGAGTCGACCACGACGTAGCCGCGTTCCATCTCCAAGCCGATGGTCTCGACGCCGAGGCCGTCGGTGACGGGGCCGCGCCCGGTGGCCACGAGCAGCATCTCGACGTTGAGTGATTCGCTCTTCCCGGCCCGATCCATGGTGAGGTCGACGCCGTTGGCACCGGCCTTCGCGCTCGTGACCTTGGTGCCGGTAAAGGCCTTGATGCCGCGCTTCTTGAACGTGCGCTCGAGTTCGTTCGACACGGCCTCGTCTTCGGCTGGCACGAGCTTCGGCAGCAGTTCGATGATCGTGACCTCGCTGCCGTAGCTCTTGAAGATCGACGCGAACTCGACTCCGACCGCGCCGCTGCCCATGATGGCAATCGATTTCGGCACATGGCCGAGATGGATGGCGTGGTCGCTGAAGATGATCTGCCTGCCGTCGACCTCGATGCCGGGAATCGAGCGCGGCGCCGAGCCGGTCGCGATCACGAGCTGCTTGGTGGCGGTGACCGCCTCGGTGCCGCCGGCAGGCAGGGCCACCTCGACGCTCTTCGGGCTGGTGATCCGCGCCGTGCCCTTGATCCAGTCGATCTTGTGCTTCTTGAAGAGCGACTCGATG
>JBDTWC010000137.1:0-6550 GCA_040006875.1 Acidobacteriota bacterium
CTAGTCGGCGCGCAGAACGTGTGCGGGATCGACCAGTGAAGCGCGTCGCGCCGGCAGCCACGCCGCCAGCACGCAGGCCGCAAGCAAGGCCGCCGGCGCCAGCGTGGCGACCCACGGGTCGAAGCCCGCGATGTCCACGAACACGGCGTCGAGGGCGCGGCCCACGCCCAGCCCCAACCCGCTCCCTACCAGCACGCCGACCAGACCGATGCGCAGCGCTTCGCCCACAATCAGCGCGCGCACGCTGGCCGGACTCGCGCCCACCGCGAGACGCACGCCGATCTCGCGCGTGCGGCGCGACACCGAGTACGACTTGGCGCCGTAGACGCCGACCAGGGCGATGAACGCCGCGAACACGCCAACCCCGCTCATTGCCGTCGCCAGCGTACGCAACCCCCAGAACTCGAGCGAGGTGGCCAGATGAGCGCCGAAGGTCGTGACTCCGAAGACCGGCACGCCCGGCGCGGCGGCGCGGAGCTCGCCGCGGACCAGATCGATGAGGCCCGCCTCGGCGCCCGGACGCGGCCGCACGTGGAAGTGGACGCCGCTCCGGTAGCCCTGGGCGAAGGGCACGTAGACAGCGCCCGGCTGCACCGCCGCGAACAGGTTGTCGCGCAGGGTCGACACGATGCCCACGACAACCACGTTCGCCGGCGCGCGCGTCTCGGCCACCGGCGGGTCGTCGCCGATGTGGATGGTCTGTCCCAGGGCGTCGCCCTCGGGCCAGAGCTCGCGGGCGAGCAATTCGTCCACGATGGCCACGAGCGGCGCACCCGGACGCTGCGCTTCGGCGTCGGTGAAGGTGCGGCCGCGGCGCACGCTCAGCCCCATCGCCTGCGGGTAGGCCGCCCCGATCGCGTTCCAGTTCGCGTCGAAGGCCTTGCCGGCCGCAGCCGTGGCGGGATGGTCGCCGGGCGCGGGCCGCGTGCCCGCGCGACGCACGGCCTCGCCCAAGTGGATCGAGCCGAAGGGGATGGTGACGCCGAGGCTGGCGGCGGCCACGCCCGGCAGGGCCGCGAGCCGGCGTTCGATCTCGACATACACGGGCAGGGCGTGCGCGTCGTCGTAGCCGGCCAGTGACGCGTCGACGTCGGCCAGCACGGTGGTGTCGGCGGAGGTGCCGAGATCCACGGCCGTGCCCTCGCGCGCCAGGCGCACGAACAGGCCGGCGGCGACCAGCAGCGCGAGCGACAACGCGATCTGCGCTGTGACCAGGGGCGACTTGATCCAGCGGCGGCGCGTGGGCGCGTCGTCGCCGAGTTGATGCTTCAGGTCGGACAGCGTATGCACGCCCGACTGCGACCAGGCGGGCCCGAGGGCGAAGGCCAGCGCGGCCACGACCCCGCACCCGAGCGCCGCCACGGCCGCGGCCGGCGTGGTACCGGCATCGACCGCAACGGCGATGGGCAGGCGCGCAAGCAGCGTGGCGAGAAACAAGGTCACGGCCGGCGCGCCGAGCAGCACGCCGCCGAGCGAGGCCGTGAGGCCGAGCACCAGCGCCTCGATGAGCAGCTGGCGCACGATCCGCAGACGGCCCCCACCGAGGGCCAGCCGGATGGCAAACTCGCGCCGCCGCACCTGACCACGGGCAACCAGCACCGACGCCAGGTTCAGGCACACGATGAGCAGCACCGCGCTGGTCATGCCCAGAAACACCACCGCCACCGTGGTGAGCATCCCTTCGTTCATCGGGCTGGTGCTCGTGCCGAATCGCGGCAGCGGCGCCACCAGCACTTCTCGATCGCGATACTGCGCCGGCAGCGCGTCAGCCATCGCCGTAGCGGTGGGGCCGAGCCGCGAGCCAGCGGTCGTGACGGTGAGACCGGGCGCCAGGCGTCCGACCAGGAACAACTCGAAGCCGTCTGGATCGAGCAGGCCGCGACCGTGGCTGCCGATCGAATCGGTGCGGAGCAGGTCGTAGGCGCCGAGCGGCAGGAAGAGTTCCGGGCCAAAGACCATCATGGTGCCGGTGAAGCCGGACGGGGCCACGCCGATGATGGTCACCGGGCGCTGGTTGATGAGCACGGTCGAGCCGATCAGATCCGCCGGAAGACCCCGGCGCCGCGCGTAGGCGTAGGACGCCACGGCGACGAGTGCGTCGCTGCGCGGGCGGTCGTCGTCGGCTGTGAAGCCGCGGCCGACGACGATCGGCACGCCCAGCACGTCGAAGAAGTTGGCGGCAACGTACCCGGCCAAGGTACGACGAGCGTCGCCGGCCCCTGGCTCGCGCACTCCGACCGTGCCCAGCGTGTGCGCGGTGACGCCGCTGAAGACGTCGCGCCGCTCGGCAACGACCTCGTAGGCGGCATGGGAGAAGGCGCGAAACGACCCGACTTCCTTGGTGTGGCGCGAGTAGAGCTGCACGAGCGCCGCGGGATCGGCGAAGGGCCGGGCGGCAAAGACCAGGCCGTGCGCCAGGCCGAACACGGCCGCGTTCAGGCCGATGCCAAGGGCCAGCACGACGATAGCGGACACGGTGAACGCGGGCGTCTTGCCCAACTGCCGGAGGGACGTACGCAGGTCGCCGAGGAGGTCGTCCAGCATCGCGATGTCAGACGGACGCCGCGTCTCCATTGTTTCAGTGGATGTAATTCTTCGTCACGCCCCTTGCAGGCGCGGCCCGCTTCCGCTTCAATCGAAGGTATGGCTATTTCCTTCACCGTCAACGGCCAGCCCACCACTGTGGAGGTCGCCGGCGACATGCCGCTGCTGTGGGTGCTCCGCGACGTGCTCCAGATGCGTGGCACCAAGTACGGCTGTGGCGTGGGCGCGTGCGGCGCCTGCACCGTGCACGTCAACGGCCGTGCCGTGCGCTCGTGCCAGACCAAGGCATCGGCCCTCGCCGGCGCGCAGGTGAAGACGATCGAGGGGCTCTCCGCCGACGGCACCCACCCGCTGCAGGTGGCGTGGATGGAGGTGGACGTGCCGCAGTGCGGCTACTGCCAGGCCGGCCAGATCATGTCGGCCGCGGCACTCCTGGCTCAGAAGCCCAAGCCGAGCGACGACGACATCGACCAGGCGATGAACGGCAACCTGTGCCGCTGCGCCACCTACCTGCGCATCCGTCAGGCGATTCACAAGGCCGCGGCGCTTTCCACCACCACCTCCACGGCGATCGCGCCGGGACAGGCGCAGGAGTAGATCCATGAGCGCCACAGTGCTCGACCGTCGCCTCTTCCTCCGGGTCTCCGGTCTGGCCGGCGGCGGACTCCTGCTCGGCACCGTGCTCGAGCCGCTCGCCTCGACCGTCGCGCCGGGCGCGGCGGCGGCCGCCGCCGACTTCGCACCCAACGCCTTCATCAAGGTGGCAGCCGACGGCCTGGTCACGATCGTGGCCAAGAATCCGGAAGTGGGTCAGGGCATCAAGACCACCCTGCCGATGCTGGTCGCCGAAGAGTTCGAGGTCGACTGGCAGAGCATCCGGCTCGAACAGGCCGATCTGAACGAAGGTGCCTACGGCCGCCAGAACGCCGGCGGCAGCACCGGCACACCGACCAACTGGGATCCGCTGCGCCGCGCCGGCGCGGCCGGCAAGCAGTTGATGCTGCAGGCGGCGGCCCAGACGTGGCGCGTACCGGTAACGGAGTGCACGGCCAAGTCTGGCCGCGTGCACCACCTGAACACCAAGCGGTCACTCGGCTACGGTGAACTGGCGGCCACGGCGGCCACGCTGCCGGCGCCCGATCTCAAGACCGTGGCGCTCAAGGACGCGAAGGACTACACCATCATCGGCACGCCCACGCGCGGTGTCGACGTGAAGGCAATCGTGACCGGCAGGCCCATCTACAGCATCGACCTGGTCGTGCCTGGGATGCTGTGGGCGGTCTACGAGAAGTGCCCGGTGTTTGCCGGCACAGTGGCCACAGCCAATCTCGACGACGTCAGGAAGCTGCCCGGCGTGCGCCACGCGTTCGTGGTCGACGGCGGCACCGACCCGCGCGGCCTGCTCGGCGGCGTGGCCGTCGTTGCCGACACGTGGTGGCAGGCCAAGTCGGCGCGTGACCAACTGAAGGTGACGTGGAACGAGGGCGCCACCAAGGCGCAGAGCAGCGTCGGCTTTGCCGCCAGGGCCGAAGAGCTCTTCGCTGCGGGTCCGGCGTTCACGTTGAGCAGCCTCGGCGACGCGCCCGCGGCCCTGGCGTCGGCCGCCACCGTGGTGGAGGGCACCTACAGCTATCCCTTCATCGCGCACGCGCCGCTCGAGCCGCAGAACTGCCTGGCTCACTACCAGCGCGATGGCACGCTCGAAGTGTGGACGCCGAGTCAGACGCCGGCACAGGGCGCGCAGATCATCTCGCAGACCCTCGGCATCCCGCCCGAGAAGATCACCACCCATCTGGTGCAGGCTGGGGGCGGCTTCGGCCGGCGCCTCAACAACGACTATGCGGTCGAAGCGGCGTGGATCTCGAAGGTGGTCGGCGCACCGGTGAAGCTGCAGTGGACGCGCGAAGACGACATGCGCCACGACTTCTACCGCGCGGGCGGCTTCCACCGCCTCAAGGCCGGCCTCGATGCCAACAGCGCCGTCGTGGCCTGGACCGGCCACTTCGTGAGCTACGGCGAAGGCGAGCAGTTCGCGGCCTCGGCCAACCTGCCCGGCACCGAGTTCCCGGCCGGCTATCTGCCGGTGTGGCATCTCGGCGCCTCGACGCAGCCGCTCGGCGTGCCCACCGGCGCGATGCGGGCGCCACGCAGCAACGCCGTGGCGTTTGTCTACCAATCGTTCATCGACGAGCTCGCGCACGCCGCCAAGGTCGATCCGGTGCAGTTCCGGCTGAAGCTTCTGCGCGTGGCGCGCAGCTTGCCGGCCGGGGTGAACAACGACGGCTTCGATGGCCCGCGCATGGCGCGCGTGCTCGAGTCGGTGGCAGCGCGCGCCGGTTGGGGCACCAGGGCCCTGCCCGCCGGCACCGCGCAAGGGGTGGCCTTCTACTACAGCCACCGCGGCTACTTCGCGCATGTGGCCGAGGTGAGCGTGAGCGCCGACAAGGCGGTGAAGGTGCACAAGGTGTGGGTGGTCGGCGACATCGGCCGCCAAGTGATCAACCCGCTCAACGCCGAGAACCAGGCCCAAGGCTGTGTCATCGACGGCTTGTCGGAGTTGATGACGCAGGAGATCACGATCGAGGGCGGCCGGGTCATGCAGGCCAACTTCCCGCAGTTCCCGCTCATCCGCCTGCGCCAGGCGCCGCCGGCCGTCGACGTGCATTTCGAGACCTCGGACAACCCGCCCACGGGTCTGGGCGAGCCGGCCCTGCCGCCCATCCTGCCGGCCGTGTGCAACGCGATCTTCGCCGCCACCGGCGTGCGGCTGCGGTCGGTGCCGCTCGCGAAGCACGGCTACCGCTGGGCCTAGCCGCTCAGCTCGCGCCTCCGTACAAACCAAGGGCCGGGTGTCCCCACGGACATCCGGCCCTTGATCCATTTGGGCAGCGGGCGGGACCGCGGCTACTTGCCGGGCCGCGTCTCCTGCGAGAAGCCGAGCGCGTTGATGTCGCGGAACGCGGGCGTCAGCGGCGGCAGCTTCGACGGGTCGAGGAAGTTGATGTCGAACGAGTAGTTACGAGTCGGGACGCCGTAGATGATGCCCCCGCAGCACTTGTGCGGCATCAGGTTCTGGCGTGTGTAGTAGAAGGTGACCATCGAGCCCATGTAGTTCACGAGGTCGGCGCCCCCGCCGTCGCCTTCGATGTAGCGGATGAAGTTGTGGGCGCCGCCGTCGGTGCCGTAAGTGCCGCCGACCGCGCCCGCCGGGAAGATCATGCCCTTGCCCGAGATGAGCGCCAGCCGGTAGTAGGTGTTGTTGCTGCGCGGACGGTTGGTGATGGCGTAGGGATTGAGGTTCCCGGGCGGGCCAAAAGAATTCAGGTCGTTCCAGTTGTTCGACAGCGCCACGACCGTGTCGGCGGCAATCGAAGTGGCGACGCTGGCCCCGGTCCAACCTGCGCCGACGCTGGCGTTCCAGTCGCCCTGGAGGTAAACCGCGTTCTCGGCCGCAATGGTCAGACCCGGCGCGATCAGGTTGCCAAGGGTGCCGTTGTAGACCTCAAGCGCGTGACGAAAGTGCAGCAGGCGGTTCACCTTCGCCTGACCGCCCGAGACGAGGGTCAGCGGCGTGGCTCCAGCCGCCATCGGTGCGATGGCGCCGGGCGGGAGATTGCCGCGCACGCCGTTGTAGCTGACCGACTGTCCGTAGTTGTCGAGGAGACCGTTGGCGTTCACGTCCTCACCGGCATCGAGCACGCCGTTGGGCGCGCCGGTGCCGCTGGCGGCGTTGACGATGTCCTCGTAGCCGTACTCGCCGGTCTCCTGATTGGCGACGTTGCGGTTGTTGCGACGGTCGGAGAAGTAGACCGAAAAGCCGGATGTGGCCGAGCCGCCCTCGCGCATCGCGAGGTTGCCGGTGCCGGCCGCGTAGGCGCCCGTTCGGGCGAACCACCGTGACAGGTGCTGAGCATCCAGCGCCACGTACTGCATCGTGCCGCCGAGCATGACGCGGCCGTTGTGACCCGCCGGCGCGGCATCGCGCGACAGCGCCTCGCGCACGTCG
>JBDTWC010000138.1:0-6539 GCA_040006875.1 Acidobacteriota bacterium
GGATCGAGCGGGCGCAGGTCGCCGGTGTCGTACCAGTTGTAGAAATGGCCGCGGCAGCGCTCGAGCCGGTCCATGGCGGCGAGCGTCGCCTCCAGCCGATCGACCGTCTCGAGGGTGCCCAGCCAGCCGAAATCGCGCGCCGCGATCACCGACAACAGGTAGAGCCCGATATTGGTCGGCGAGGTCCGGTGGGCGACGACCGGCGCGGGATCCTCCTGGAAGTTGTCGGGCGGCAGGCCGTGTTCGTCGTCGGTGACGAAGGTCTCGAAGTAGCGCCATGCGCGTCGTGCCGTGAGCCGCAACACCTGAGCGTCCGCAGCGGAAGGTTGACTGTCCTTGCCGTCATCCGATGGCAGGCTCGCCCACCGCACGACGGCCGGGGACAGCACCCAGAGCAGCAGAAACGGCGCCGCGACCAGTAACGACGCTGGCTGCAGCACGCTCACGGCCACGCCAGCGCACGCCGCCAACGTCAGGCCCCCGGCCATCCAGACATAGGTCTGACGAAGATCGAAGCGCGCGCCGTCTTGCGACTGCGCCGCCGTGGTCCACTCGAGCAGCTGGCAGTGTTGGAAGAACAGGCGCGACAGCGTTCGCCCGATGGCGTCCGCCATCAACCACGCCTGATGAGCGACAATCGTCACGAGCAGGCCGATCTGCCCGAGCGCGAGGGTGAGGTCGGCAGTCACGGACTGCCAGTGCCGGCGCCAGGACAGGTTGAGGCGCCGTGGCACCACCCCGAGGAACACTGGAAGCAGCGCCGGCACCGCCACCGCCGCGACGATGCACCCAGTCCAGACGACGGCGGCTGAACGCGGCAGCAGCCACCCGGCGACCAACGCAAGGAAGAGGCCCGGCCCGGTCAACGTACGCCGCAGGTTGTCGAGCATCTTCCAGCGACCGATCGGCGAGATCGCCGAGGGCGACACGGGCCCACCGTCCGAGCCTGTCCGACCGAGGATCCAGGGCAGCAACTGCCAGTCTCCCCGCGCCCATCGGTGCTGGCGCGCCGCAGAGACGTCGTAGCGAGAAGGGAACGCCTCGACGACCTCGACGTCGGTAGCCAGTCCGGCTCTGGCGAAGATGCCCTCGAGCAGGTCGTGACTGAGCAGCGTGCTCTCCGGAATCCGGTCGTGGAGCGAACGTTCGAAGGCATCGACATCGTAGATACCCTTCCCGACGTAGGATCCCTCCCCGAACAGGTCCTGGTAGACGTCCGACACCGCGAACGCATACGGGTCGAGTCCGCTGGGGCTGGTGAAGAGCCGCTGAAACAATGACCCTTCGCGGTGCGCTGGCATGAGGGGAGTCACGCGTGGCTGAAGGACACCGTAACCTTCAACGACAGTGCCGCGCACCTGGTCGAGCCGGGGCCGATTCAGCGGGTGGGCCATCTTACCGACCAGACGTTTCGCGGCGCCTCGTGGCAGACGCGTGTCCGCATCGAGCGTGATCACGTAGCGGACGGCCGAAGGCGCCGTCGGGACATCGCCCCCGACCGGGACGAAGGTCGTATCCGTTGCGCCGCGCAGCCACCGGTTGAGTTCGTGCAGCTTGCCCCGTTTGCGTTCCCAGCCAATCCAGCGCCCCTGGCCCTCGTTCCAGACGCGTCGCCGGTGCAGCAGGAGAAACCGTGGCCCATCGACAGCCGCCTGATGGCGGCGGTTCAGCCCGGCAATGCCCGCGCTGGCCGCCGCCAGCAGCTCCTGGTCCCCAGGCGAGGTCTGTGTGCTCGAATCCGTCCAGTCCGAGAGCAGCGCGAACCGCAGGTCGCCGTCCAGGCTCGAAAGATAGTGGATCTCCAGACGTTCGATCTGGGCAGCGACAGCCGCTCGGGTCGTGAGCAAAGTCGGCACGACCACCAGCGTGCGGAGATCGGCCGGTACGCCACCGGCCAACTCGAGCGCCGGCAGCGTCTGTGGGCTGAGGTCGTTCGTGAAGGCGCGATTGGCCAGCGCCACGGCCAGCTCCGACGCCGGCGCGAGGGCGAGAACCCCCAAACAGAACAGGCGCCACCCACCGATCTCCATCGACGACAGCGCGACGAGCGGGCACGCCAGCAGGCCCAGTGTGAGCAGCGCCACCGCGGCCACGTAGCCCCGGATTCCGGCGCGGAGGATGAACCGCGCTGGCCACTGTGTGAGTGGCAGTCGGAACCCCAGGCTGTGCTCGAACCCTCGTCGCCCGTTCGCGATCAAATAGTAGCCAGGATCCCGCTGGCGACTCGGCGCCACGTTGCCGGACACGCCCCGCTCCTCTGGCGCCGCGGCGGCGGCGGCGATGGCGTGGTGGGCGATGTCCAGTTCGGTGCGGCCAGTGCCGCGGGCCAGCTCCTCGATCGCATGCCGGTAGCGGTCGCGGGTGGGAAAGTCCATCCCGGCATAGCACCCGGTTCCCCGCAGGGCCGTATCGACCAGGCTCACGATCTCGAAGATGGCGGCCCAGTCGAGCGTGGAGATGAGCCGCATGCTCGTGATGACGTTACGGACGGTCACCGTCGTCGCACCTTGTCTCTGGTGCTCGCGACGAATCAGTTCATCGATGCTCGCGCCTTCGTCAGCGACGCGTTCGCTCAGCCAGGCCAGTGCCGGAGTGACGCGAGGATCCTGATCCCGCAGGCGTTGCAGGAGCCGCTCGCAGAAGGCGTCGGACAGCGGCATCGAGCTGAAGGGCTTGAGCGCCGTGGCCGGCTTCTGCGGCGCCCGTCCACCGAGACCGAGCAGCCGGTCGGCGAGCGCATCTGCCGCCGTGCGCTCGGTGCGGGCCCGGGCCAGCTGCTCAGCGCAGCGCCGCAAGTTCTCGACCAGCACGATCCGAAGGGTGATGGAAACCGCCCACAGCTCACCAATCGTGAGCGGCTGGACGCGCTGGTAGGCGGTGAGGAATTGGATCACGGATGACCGATCCAATCGACTGTCCGTGTGCGCCACGAGCTCCCACGCCAGGCCGAACACCCGGGGGAAGCCCTTCAGGGGCCCAGCTGTCGGTGTGGGTAGCCCCCGATAGAATCCGCTCGGCAGGTCGATACGAATCTGCCGGATCTGCGCTTGGGCCACGTAAAAGTTGTCGAGCAGCCACTCGTCGGCGGGAGTAATGGCGCGGTTGGCACGCACCTCCTGCTCGACATCCCGATAGGCACCAACCAGAACGTGCCCGTTGTCTCTCAGCCGTCCGCTGAGGTGACGACCGGCGGCCCGACGACTGGGGTCGCCATGCATGGCCGCCAGGCGCTCCGCGTGCTGCTCGAGTCGGTCGCTGCTGAGGAGTTCGGCGCGAATCACCTCGCCGTCGTCCAGCCCGAAGATACGCGTGCGAGAAGATAGCGCTCGAAGCCATGCAGGGGTCATAGGTCACCAGGCAGCGCGCAGAACGGCGTGAATGGGTCATCATGCGGCGGGCGAACGCCGAGGGCCGTCCCGTTTTGCACAGCGGCGAGGGGCCCGCGTGAGTCACGCTCTGGTCGGCGCCTGCAGATGCTTGGCGGCGACACCCTGACTTGAGATCAGCCATGACGCCCGTCGGAAACCAACCTCATGTACTGGCGCTGAACGGCGGCTCATCATCGGTTCGCTTCGCGGTGCACCAGGCGCGCTCGCCCTTCCGCCGGCTGCTTCACGGCAAGGTCGACCGGATTGGCCGCCCGGGGACGAACCTCGTGGTCAACGAACCGGGTGCGCCGCCCCAGGTGTATCGGCTCGAAGGGTGCAGCCATCGCGCTGCGGTGAGCGCGCTGCTTGCGCGATTGGGCACCCACCCGCTGTTTGCCTCCGTCGCGGCCGTGGGCCATCGCGTGGTGCACGGCATGGAGCACTCACAGCCCGAACGGGTAACGCCCGCACTGCTGGCTGAACTGCGCCGGGTCACGCCCTTCGACCCGGAACACCTGCCGGGCGAACTGGCCCTCATCGACGAAATCGCGCACCGATTCCCCAAGCTGCCTCAGGTCGTCTGCTTCGATACCGCGTTCCATCGCACCATGCCGCGCGTGGCGACCCTGCTGCCGCTGCCGAGGCGCGTTGCGGCGGGACACGTCCATCGCTACGGGTTTCACGGCCTGTCGTATGCCTACCTGATGGAGGCACTCCGCCGACTCGACCGGAAGGCCGCGCAAGGCCGGGTGATTCTCGCCCACCTCGGCAACGGAGCCAGCCTGGCGGCAGTCCGCCACGGCGCGAGCATCGACACCAGCATGGGCTTCACGCCAACCGGTGGTCTGGTGATGGGCACCCGCTCCGGTGACCTCGATCCGGGCCTGGTCGACTACCTGGCGCGGGAGCAGCACATGACTGCGGCGCGGTTCCGCAAGATGGTGAACCAGGAATCCGGGCTGCTCGGCGTGTCGGAGACCAGCGCCGACATGCGCGACTTGCTCGCGCGAGAGTCGTCGGACGTCAGGGCCGCCGAGGCCGTCGATCTGTTCTGCTATCAGGCCCGCAAGTGGGTGGGCGCCTACGCCGCCGCACTCGGGGGCCTGGAGACGCTCGTGTTCAGTGGTGGCATCGGTGAGAACGCCGCGGTCGTGAGGGCGCGCATCTGTGAGGGGCTCAGCTTCCTCGGCATCGCGCTGAACTCGAAGCGCAACGCCGCGCACGCACCCCTGATCTCGGCCGACGGTGGTCGCGTCCAGGTGCGCGTCATCGCCACCGACGAAGAGCGCATGGTCGTCAAGGCTGTGAACCGCACTCTCGATCTCGATCGTGATGCTGGCCGGAACCGAGGCCGCCGGCGGAGCGGGTGAAGTCTCGGCGCCGCCATTCCCGGCGCCCCTCACTGATTGGATGACCCCATGCTGACGTCCTCAGTCCCGCACTCGGCCAACCCGCTCGCGCCTGACGCACTCGCCCGCATCGACGCCTACTGGCGGGCCGCCAACTACCTGTCGGTCGGCCAGATCTACCTCTACGACAATCCGCTCCTGCGACGCCCGCTCGTGCTGTCGGACGTCAAGCGGATGCTGCTCGGGCATTGGGGTACGACGCCCGGCCAGAACTTCATCTACGTGCATCTGAATCGGCTCATCACGCACTACGGGCTCGACATGATCTACATCTCGGGTCCGGGGCACGGCGGCCCGGCCGTCGTCGCCAATACCTACCTCGAGGGCACCTACACCGAGGTCTATCCCCACATCAGCCAGGACGAAGCCGGCCTGCAGAAGCTCTTCCGGCAGTTCTCCTTCCCCGGCGGCATTCCGAGTCACGCCTCTCCAGAGTGTCCGGGTTCGATCCACGAGGGCGGCGAGCTGGGCTATTCACTCAGTCATGCCTTCGGGGCGGTGTTCGACAATCCCGGGCTCATCGTCGCTTGTGTCGTTGGCGATGGCGAAGCCGAGACCGGGCCGCTCGCCACGGCGTGGCATTCGAACAAGTTCCTGAATCCGGCCACCGACGGCGCGGTGCTGCCGATCCTGCATCTGAACGGCTACAAGATCGCGAACCCGACCATCCTGGCCCGGATCGAGCCCGACGAACTGGACCAGTTGCTACGCGGCTACGGCTGGACGCCGATTGTCGTCGCAGGACACGAGCCGGCGTTGATGCACCAGGCCATGGCCGCCGCGCTCGACCTCGCGGTGGCACAGATCGCCGACATCCAACGCCGCGCCAGAGCTGACGACGACGGCACGCGGCCACGCTGGCCGATGATTGTCCTCCAGTCGCCCAAGGGCTGGACGGGGCCGAAGGTCGTCGACGGCCAACAGATCGAAGGCACGTTCCGGGCGCATCAGGTGCCGCTCTCAGCCCCGGCGACCCATCCCGAGCACCTCGCCTTGCTCGACACGTGGCTGCGGAGCTATCGGCCCGAGGAGCTCTTCGACCAGCAGGGCCGCCTCAATCAGGCCCTCGCCGAGCTGGCGCCGAAGGGCGACCGGCGCATGGGCGCCAACCCGCACGCCAATGGGGGACGGCTGCTGTGCGACTTGCGCATGCCGGACTATCGCAGCCATGCAGTCGCGGTCCCCTCACCGGGCGTGCGCGGCATCGGCGACACCCACGTGCTCGGTCGGTTCCTTCGCGACGTGGCGCACCAGAACACCGAACAGCGGAACTTCCGGGTCTTCGGTCCGGACGAGACGCTTTCCAACGGTCTCGAAGCCATCTTCGAAACCACCAATCGCCAATGGAATGCCGCCCTGCTGCCAAACGACGAGTTCCTCGCGCCCGATGGCCGCGTGCTTGACTCCATGCTCAGCGAGCACCAGTGCGAGGGTTGGCTGGAGGGCTATCTGCTCACCGGGCGGCACGGCCTGTTCAACTGCTACGAGGCCTTCGTCCACATCGTCGATTCCATGTTCAATCAGCACGCCAAATGGCTCAAGGTCGCCAATTGCCTGCCCTGGCGCCGGCCCATTGCCTCGCTCAACTACCTCTTGGCTTCTCATGTCTGGCGACAGGATCACAACGGCTTCACCCACCAGGACCCCGGCTTCATCGACGTGGTCATGAACAAGAAGGCCGAGGTCGTGCGCGTCTACTTGCCGCCCGATGCCAACTGCCTGCTGTCGGTGATGGACCACTGCCTGCGCAGCCGGAACTACG
>JBDTWC010000139.1:0-6527 GCA_040006875.1 Acidobacteriota bacterium
GCGCCAAGTCGACGGCGCGATCGAGGGTGAGCACTTCTGCCGTCGGCTGTGCGTGGGTCGCGACTGGAGCGGTCGCGAGGTAGAGGAGTGTTACGACGACACGGGAAGTGGCTCGCACGTGAACATTCAGCAAATGGATTGTGAGTGTAAGGCAGGGGTGGGGGGCTGTCAATCTGGCGTCTCCCCGGATTCTGAGCAGCGTTTCGGCATGGAACTCCGGCCCTGCGTCGAGTGCCGGCGCCCTTTGCGAGACACATTTCTCGGTGGTCAAACGACGCCATCCTGGCATCGCCGTGGCTCTCGAAAGGCTCGCCGAGTTCGCTCCTCACAGCCGAGAAGGAGCTCTCCATGACGGCGTGGTGCAGCTGAACGGTGCTGCGGCCGTCGTGACGCGGCTGCTATCATGGCCGCTGCGCCTGTTGGTTCGTTCATGGCGCTAGCCTGCCTCCGGAAAGGTCCGTATGTTGTCGTCCCACACCGTTTGTCGCATCACGCAGGCCGTGGTGTGCCTGTTCATCCTGAGCGCGGCGCCGATTGCGGCCACCCTTCCGCAAGACTTCACCGAGTCGGTCGTAGCCTCGGGCCTCGAGTCACCGACCACGATGCAGTTCGCGCCTGACGGACGCTTGTTCGTGCTCGAACAGGCCGGACGCGTGCGGGTCATCCAGAACGGTGCGCTCCTGGACCTGCCGTTCATGACGCTGACGGTGGAGAACAACGGCGAACGAGGGCTGCTCGGCATCGCCTTCGATCCTGACTTTGCCGACCCGGACTCGAGATGGGTCTATCTGTATTACACCGTGTCAGGCGCCGGTGTGCACAACCGCGTCATCCGCGTGAAGGACAACGACAACGTGGCGGACACCAGTTCGCAGCAAACGATTCTGGACCTCGAACCGCTTGGTTCGTCGCTTTACCACAACGGTGGCTCGATGGCGTTTGGTCCGGACGGCAAGCTCTACATCGGCGTCGGCGAGAATTTCCAGTCGTCGCTGTCGCAGTCGATGACCTCGCGTTTCGGCAAGATGCTGCGCCTCAATGCCGACGGCACCATTCCTGCCGACAACCCGCTGTTCAACGGCGCCACGAGCGGTGTCTACCGGGCGATCTGGGCGGTGGGCCTGCGCAACCCCAACAACTTCTCGTTCAACCCGGCGGGCACGGACCCGGCGATGATCATCAACGACGTCGGCGAGCAGTCGTGGGAGGAAGTGAACCTCGGCCTGGCCGGGGCCAACTACGGGTGGCCGATCACGGAAGGCGACTTCATCCCTGCCACCTATCCAGATTTCACGCGGCCGATCTTCGCCTACTTTCACAACCAGGGTTGTGCCATCGTCGGCAGCGCGTTCTATCCGTCGACCACGATCGCCTTCCCGGTGGAATACCAAGGGAAGTATTTCTACGCCGACTACTGCGGCCAGTCGAACACGCCGGGCAGCGTCGATAGCTGGATTGGCTATCTCGATCCGACCAATCCGCCGCCGATCACTCAGACGGCGCCGCCGAAGTTCGCCGGGGATATCGCCGCGCCGGTCGAGATCCGCGTCGGCAGCGACGGCGCTCTTTACTATCTGGACCGCGGCCCCGACAACGCCCCTCTGGGTTCAGGCGCCGTCTACCGTGTGCAGTACGGCAACGGGGCGCCGGGCATCGTCACGCATCCTGCCGACCAGGCAGTCAACCCCGGACAGACGGCGACCTTCTCGGTGACGGCCAGCGGCGCTGACTTGACCTATCAGTGGCAGCGCAACCAGGCCGACATCGCGGGCGCAACCAGCGCCACGTATTCCTTCACCGCGCAGCCCAGCGACGACAACGCCACGTTCCGCGTGCGCGTGGCCAACGGCAGCGGCAACGTCATCAGCAATTCGGCCACGCTCACCGTCTCCAGCAACCAGGCGCCGGTGGCCACGATCACGACCCCCACGGCCGGGACGTTCTACGCAGGCGGCGAGACCATCAACTACTCAGGCACCGGCCTTGACCCCGAAGACGGCGCGCGCCCGGGTAGCGCCTTCACCTGGCAGGTCGATCTGCATCACGACGCCCACGTCCATCCCTTCATTCCGGCCACGTCGGGCGCCACGAGTGGAAGCTTCGTCATCCCCAAGACCGGGCACACGGAGACCAACGTCTGGTATCGCATTCGCCTGACCGTCACCGACAGCACTGGCGCGACCGATTCGGTGTTCCGTGACATCAACCCGCTTGTGGTCCAGCTCACCCTCACGACCGGACCTGGCGGCCTTCCGCTGCTGCTCGATTCGCAGCCGGTGACGGCGCCCATCACCGTCAGCAGCGTTGTCGGAGTCCTGCGCAGCGTCGAGGCACAGAGCCAGGCCACCGACACCGTCACCTACACGTTCTCGAGCTGGTCCGACGGCGGCGCGGCGCGCCACGACATCGACACGCCCCCGGTCAACACGACCTACGTCGCCAACTTCACCGTCACCACGGCACCGGCCATCAGCACGCAGCCGACCAGCGTGTCGGTCGTGGTCGGTGGCGCTGCGACCTTCAACGTCGTGGCCAGCGGCACTTCGCCACTCAGTTACCAGTGGCGCCGCAACGGCAGCGACATCCCGGGCGCGACCGAGGCGAGCTACGTGCTCTCGCCGGTGCAGCTCACCGACAGCGGCGCGCAGTTCTCCGTGCGGGTTACCAACAGCCTCGGTAACGTCGTCAGCGACGCGGCCGGCCTGACCGTAAGCGAGACCGTTCCGCAGCCGCCCACGGGCTTTGGCATCAGCGCCAACGGCGCCACGCTGAGCGCCACGTGGACCAAGGTGGCCGGGGCCATGTCCTACAACCTCGAGGTGGGCAGTGCCACGGGCACGTCCAACCTGCTGAACCTCAACGTCGGCGACGTGGCGCAGGTCGAGGGGATGGTGCCGATCGGCACCTACTACGCGCGCGTCCGCGCCGTGCACGCCATCGGTCTGAGCGAGCCGTCGAACGAAAGCACCGTGCAGGTGACGACTGCCGCGGCCTGCCTGGTGCCACCGCCGGTGCCAGGTTCCTACACCGCCGTGGCCGGCGGCCTCGTGGCCGACTTCCACTGGACGCCGTCGGCAGCGGCGACCACCTACGTGCTCGACGTCGGTTCGGCCCCCGGCGCTACTGACCTGTTGCGCAGCTCGCTCGGTGGCGTCACCAGTTACTCGACGTCGGGACCCGCGGGCACCTACTACACGCGGCTGCGCGCGGCCAATGCCTGCGGCGAGAGCGCTGCCACGCCGGACGTGCCGGTCGTGCTCGGCTGCTCGGCCGGTGCGGTGGTGCCGACGGGTCTGTCGGCGACGACCACCGGCGGCGTGGCCAGCTTCGTCTGGCAGGCGCCGGTCGGTGCGACCAGCTATCGCGCGCAGGTCGGCAGCGCGCCTGGACTCAGCAATCTGCTCGACGTGCAGCTCGGCGCCGCCACCTCGGCCGCCCTGCCGCTGGCGGGCGTGCCGAGCGGCACTTACTACGTGCGGATTCAGGCGGTCAGCGCCTGCGGCGTGGGGGCTCCCTCGAACGAGGTGCAGATCGTCGTTCCGTAGGTCGTCCAGCGGCGTCCGGCCCGCTGCGGTAGCCCATGGCGTAGCAGCGGGCCCAGCAGCAGCTCGCGCAGGCCAGCGGCACGGATGACCGGGAGGTTGTGCTGCCTCTGGCAACGATGCACACTACATGCATGGTTACAGGCGCTCCCTCCCCGTCGAGCAGCGAGACGGCGGTTGTCCGCGCCGACATCACCTCGCGCGGCGAGGTCGAGCGGCTCGTCGACGCCTTCTACGCGCGGGTCCGCGCCGACGGCGTGCTGGCGCCGATCTTCGACGATGTCGCGCACGTCGATTGGAACCAACATCTCCCGAAGATGTACGACTTCTGGACGACGGTGCTGTTCGGGCAGGCCGCCTACTCGGGCAATCCGCTAGCGGTGCATCGGGAACTGGCCGGCCGCGTGCCGCTCGGCGAGCCCGAGTTCGAGCGCTGGCTCGAGGTGTTCCGCGCCACCGTCGACACGCTCTTCAGCGGGCCTGGGGCGGACCACGTCAAGGTGCGGGCGGCCCGCATCGCGGCGGTCATGCAGCATCACATCAGCCGCGATCAGGCGATGCGGCGCTGAGCTCGGAGCCCGCCAGCCAGGCCGGCCGAAACCTCAGGGCTTCGGCGTGACCTTCAACAGCTTGCCGTTGGTGCCCTCGGTCAGCACGTAGACCGCGCCGTCAGGAAACACCTTGACGTCGCGGATGCGCGCGCCGAGATCCATCAGCAGCGGCTCCTCGTTCACGACCTTGTCGTCCTTGCCGAGCTCAAGGCGGAACAGTGCCTGCCCGGCCAGCGCACCCACGAGCGCGCTGGTCTGCCACTGCGGGAACAGCGTGCCTTCGTAGAAGACCAGGCTCGAAGGTGCGATGACGGGGTCCCAGTAGTAGCGCGGCTGCTCCAAGCCCGCCTTCTCCACGATCGCGGCGCCGATCTTGGTCCCGGGGTAGTTGATGCCGTGCACGATCACCGGCCAGCCGTAGTTCTTGCCCTTCTCGATCAGGTTCAGTTCGTCCCCGCCGCGCGGGCCGTGCTCCACTTCCCAGAGCCGTCCATCCGGCGCGAAGGCCAGGCCCTGCGGCGTGCGATGCCCCATCGACCAGGTGCCGGGCAGACCGAGCGACGGATTGCCCGGCGCCGGCTTGCCTTCCGGTGTGACGTGGATCACTTTGCCTAGATAGGTGTCGAGCTGCTGCGCCTGCAGCGGCAGCGGGTCGCCGGTAGACCGATCGCCCACGGCGACAAACAGGTTGCCGTCCTTCGGATCGACGACGATGCGGGAGCCCGACTGGGCGACCGCGCGGTTGCTGAACGGCGCTGCCTGGAAGATGGTGGTCACGTTCGAGACCGTGCCCGCATCCTCGTTCAGGATGGCGCTGTCAACGGCGTGCGCGCAGTGCTCGGTGTCGACGATGCGCAGGTAGACGAAGAAGATGCGGTGATTGGTGGCGAAGTTCTTGTCGAGCGCCACGTCGAGCAGGCCCGCCTGGCCGCGGAAGTAGACCGGCGGCATGCTGGCGGTGATCGTGTGCAGCGTCGAACCGTCCTGGTTCAGGATGCGCAGACGCCCGGCCTTCTCGGTGATCAGGAACCGTCCACTGGGCAACAGCTCCACTGCCCACGGCACGTCGAGACCGCTTGCGATGGTCGTGACGGCGAGGTCGGTGGTCTTGTGATACGGCGCCCGCGTCTGTCCCGGAAAGACCGGGTGATCGCTGTCCAATTCCGTCTTCCGCCGGTCAACCGGCTGTCCTTCGACGGTGAACTTCTCGAACGACGCGCGCGTCTGCGGGGCGGGAGCCGGGGCCGCCGGTTGGGCCAGGAGTGCGGCTGGCAGCATCGTCAGGGCGGCAACGGCGCCGGTGAACACGAGTCGTGTCATGTCAGTTCTCCGGGAAACGAGGGTTGTCCGCTGCCTATTTCATCGCCGCGGGCGGCACCCGCCGGTGCGTGGCCTGTTCGAACGCGTAGGCGATGCCTACGAGCTTGGGGTCCTCGCAGTGCGCGCCGACGAAGCTTACGCCGAAGGGACGGGTCTGGTCGGGCGATCCCTTCGCGCCGTCAGCGGGATTGGTCACCATGCCAAATGGCACGACGATGATCGGGTAGCCCGCCTTGGTGGCGTAGTTGGCGCCCGACGAACCCGGGAAGAGGATCGCGTCGAGTGTGTGCGCGGTGAGGGCCGCGTCGAGCCCTTCTTCGCGCGTGAGGCGCAAGTCCGCTTTGCGATCGCGCTCGTAGCGCGCCTGGTCCCGTGCCAGATCGGTCGAGTCGGCGAAGTCGAGTCGCCCTTGACCGTAGCGGATCGCGCCGTGGTCGCGATGGGCCGCGTTCCACTCCCGCAGGGCCGCGAGCGTCTTCACGGGCGGTGTGTCGCCGAGCGACGCCAACCACAGATTGAAGTCGCGCTTCATGCCGTAGCGGAGCACGTGCGAGCAGAAGTCGTCCGCGGCCGGGCCGGTGAACGGCGCCTCGCAGATGTTGTGCGACGTCAGGTTAGCGGCCGCGTTGGCGGCGATCATGCTCGGCAGCTCGACCGGATCGATCACCTCGGCGCCGGCCTGCTTGAGGGCGGCAATGGCGTCTTCCATCGAGGCCAGCTCGTCGGCCCTCAGCCCGGGGAAGGGCCGCGCCCGGCCTGGGAACTTGCGTGCCGAGTAGATGCCCGCGCGGGGGATGCCGATGCGCATGCCCTTGAGGGCATCGGCCTTCAGAAAGGCGGTGTAGTCATGATTGGGGGGTGCCGTGCATTCCGACGTGCGCGCGTCGTGCGTATCGGGCAACCCCTCCATCACCCCGAGCATGATGGCGGCGTCGGCCACCGACTTGGTCATCGGGCCGGCCGTGTCCTGATCGAGCGATAGCGGGATGATGCCGTAGCGGCTGATGCGTCCGGTCGAGGGGCGGATGCCGACCAGCATGGCGGCGTTGGCCGGCCCCTCGATCGAACCGCCAGTGCTCGTGCCGACATTGCCGGTCCACAGATTCGCGGCCAC
>JBDTWC010000140.1:0-6516 GCA_040006875.1 Acidobacteriota bacterium
GGTAGGCGGCCGCGGCCGCCAGCACGCGCTTCTCCTCGCGCGAGGTCCGCAGTTCAATGCGATCGTCTCGTGAGCTGGTGATCGTCGGCATGGGTTCGGCGCTCCTGGCGATCGAGTATAGCGTACGGACGCCGTACGGATGCCGGAGCTTCGGGGACCTGTCTGTCGACGGTGTCCGCATTCTGCATGGCGCTGTTCGGCACCGGCGGGTCGTGGCGAAGGCGTTCTGAGCCGAGGTCGTACGGTCGCACCGCCCCCGGTATCCTCGCACAATGCGGGCCACCGCTCTGATCAGACACCGATCAGGCCGGGGCGAATCATCGGCGACGCAGAGCGCGCACTTCGAGGAACAGCGGATCCCGCTCGGTCTGCGACAGAAATCGATCGCCGCCGCGGCCCGCGGCGACCAGCGCTTGGCGGAGCGGTGCGCTCTCCTCGTCCCAGAAGCACTTCAGAAGCTGCAGCGCGGCCTGGACCGGCTCAGCATGCCGGCGGGCGGCGGGCTTCTCGACGAGCGCGAGCACGAGGTGCGTGAGCAACTGGGGCGACGTGCCCAGGAAGAACTGCTCCAGCGCGGTGCGCCATGTCGAATCGAGCTGACGAAAGCGTGCCAGGCGGGTGAACGGAACCCTGGGCAAATCTCTGAGGCGCCGCGTCGGCTCAGGGTGACCAAGGTGCCCGAGTAACTCGACCAGCGAGCCGAACGCCGCGCGCGTCAACCGAGCAGAACGGTAAGCGCCGAAGAACGCGAAATCCACCAGCAGATGTGGGGAGGTCGTGCAGCATAGATCGAGCTCCCGCTCGTGCACCCGCAGCCCGATACACGGGTACAACATCGTGAACGCACCCGACACGTTGAACGGCGGCCGGAGCTCCTGGATCAGCGCGATCTCGAGCAGCAGCGCAGCCAGATCGCTCTCGCACGAACGCACGCGCAACCCGCTCGCGGCCGCCACCAGCTCCCGCATCTTGCGGTGGGCCTTCTTCCGGCTCGCGTTCCTGTACTGGCGGAGACGGTTGCGCAAGTTCGCGGCCTTGCCGACATAGAGCGTCTCTTCGTCGGGCCCGAGCCACTCGTAGACGCCAGGGGCCCGGGGCAGCTCGTCGAGCCGATTCGCCCCGCACTTCGCGTCGAAGCGTCGGGCGCTCACGAGCCTGCCCTCGGAGCAGGCGCTCGTTCGACGGGCCACTCACGGTCCAGGAGACGTCCTTCGCGTGGCTTGCTCGCCGGCCGGATCATCAGCGTAGATGCTACCTGTCGTTCGCCCACTGTCTGTCCCCGAACGTGATGCGATCGTGTTCATCACGCCGGTGGACCAGATCTTCCGCTCTCGGCGTAATGGGTGTCGGCATGATTGGATCATGACGCCAGACTGGCACCACGCGGGTCGACACGGGTGGCGTGCTTCGCGGCTCGCAACCGCCGGGTACCGGCGATGAGCACGAAGCGCGCGCTGTTCGGAGGGACGAGGGTCGCCTGCACAACTCCGTGGCGGCTAACGCTGGGCGGCAGGTCGGCGATCCGAACCCGGAGAACGACCGCCGGGGGTGGTCGGCGATTCGGCCTCCGATGCGGTCCTCCCACGGCGGATCGAGTCGGGGCGATCTCGTGGGCGCAGTCCTTGAACTCAAGCAGCAACTGCGAGGCGGGGTGCGAGGCCATGAAGTCGAGTAACCGGCAGGCCAGCTCGTCGCGCGCGACCTGGGCCGTAGGTCGCCGCTTGGCCGGACTGCACGTGTGAGGTTTCACCCTCGGACCGCGTTCATTCAAGTAGGGGCGAACGCCGTAACGCCGGAGGTGCATTGGCGGAGAGGGTGGGATTGGTTCCCGCGATCCTCGCTCCCATCAACGATTTAGGGCCGGCGCCGCGCGGCGGAGCGGCCGTCGCTCCTTCCCTCGCATCGGCATCTTCAGCAAACACTGGTCAGCCCAAAGTCCCTTCTTCGCCAGCCCGGTTTGCCAGGCGGAAACCTCAACCGACACGCTACTCAGAATCGGACGGACGTCACTTGCCGCCGCGATCGACCGTGTGGTCGATGACGGCGGCGTGCACGCGTCGCCCTGACCGGCGCCGAGTGCCGAACTGTTCTCCCGGCCACCGAGCCGGGGTCCTGACGGCATACCGAAATTCACGACGCGGGGCCGTCTCACTGGGTACCGTCCGCGTCCTCCCCGTCGCGGCTAGCGGTCATATTGGAAGAGGGAGCCGCCGATGGCAAAGACACTCCGCCCACGCACCCGGGACTCGAAGGACGGCCACGACGGTCGTGGCCCGTACGACAAGGAGCCGTACGACAAGGACCCGAACGAGCGGGAGGAGCTCGACGATCCCGGCGAGCATCTCGAGATCGAGCGGCGCCGGTTCATCGGCGGCGAGCCGCCCACGCCTGACCTTTACGGGCGGGCGCGCGCGCAGTGGACCCGGCTGCCCGGAGCCCTCGCCCGGCCGTCGATGACCGAGGGCGAGATGCCAGGCGAAGATCCGACGACGCCGCCCACGACGGACAAGAAGGACGGCCAGGAAGGCGACCGATGAGCCTCAACGGCACCGTCTGGACCCCGATCGGGCCGAGCCCGATCGACGAAGGGAACATCGACGCGAATGGCCAGGTCACGGCGATCGCGGTGCACCCAAATAACAGCGACATCCTCTACATCGGTACGATGTGGGGCGGGGTTTGGCGCTCGCGCGACGGTGGCACCACCTGGACGCCCATCTTCGACCGCGCACCCTCGCTCGGTATCGGCGGCCCGGGGGCGATCGCGATCGACCCGGTGAACACTGACGTGCTCTACGTGGGCACGAGCAATCGCAACGGCTCGCAGTTCTCGTTCGACACGACGCAACCGCCGGCAGGGCTGTTCAAGTCCACCGACGGCGGCGGCAGTTGGATCCGCCTCGGGGCCGCGTATCCGCCGGGCCCGCCGAGCAACGCCAGCCAGCTCTTCACGCACGTCATCAACGTCGTGCTCGTCGACCCAGCCAACAGCCAGCGAATCTATCTCGCGTCGAATCGCGGGCTGTTCGTGTCGGCCGACGGCGGCCTGAACTGGACCCAGGGGACGGCGCCGGCCGGCGACGTGCAGTCGCTGGTGCTCGACGCCACGTCGCCCGCGAATGCTCGGGTCCTGTATGCCGGTGTGAGAGGCGCCGGCGTGGTGCAGTCGACCAACGGCGGCGCGACGTGGACGACGGTCCTCAATGCTGCCACGGCGGTGGTCGCGACCAACCTCGGGGCGGGCGGCTTCACCGGCATCAGCAGAGTGGCGGTGGCGGTGGCGCCTTCGACGTCGCCCCCGAACGCCGCCGGGATCCAGGTGCTCTACGCGTCGATGGTCGGCACCGGCGTGGCGTTCGGCGCGGCGGATGCGATCGGCGTGTTCCAGAGCACTGACCGTGGCGTCACGTGGACCGAGCGGTCGGGCACCCCGGTGCTAGGCGCGGTCGGCACGACCTACCGCGGCTACTGTTTCCACTTGGCGGTGGATCCCCAGTCGCCCGGCGATGGCGCGACCGACGTCGTTTACATCGGTACGTTGGGCCAGGGACGGTCCACGGACGCCGGCGCGACCTTCGTCACGCTTGGGGATTCGCACGCCGACAGCCACACCTGGGCGTTCGCACCGCAACCCGGGCCGCGATCCGTCGTGTACAGCGGGAACGACGGCGGCATCTTCCGCTGCGCGTCCGGCAACAACTTCGCGGCTCTGAACGGCGGCGGCTTCCAGGCGGCGCTGTTCTACAACCTCGATGTCTCGCCCGACGCCACCGGCAGCGTGACGCTCGGGGCGCTGCAGGACAATGGAATCGTCACGACGGCCGGCGCAGCATCGCCGACGTGGGTTCGCGGCGCCGGCGGAGATGGGTTCGACGCGGCCCACGACGGCGTGCTGGCGTCGCGGGTGTATGGGCGCAGCAACGCGAGCATTCTGCGCTCGAACGACAGCGGCGGGTCGTATGGCAACGTCACTCCACCGTGGCTGGCGGCGGAGTCGGACACCTATCTCGCCGCCGTGGCGACCGACCCGAGTGCGGGCGGCACCGTGTACGCCAGTAGCAACGCCAACCTGTGGCAAAGCACCGACGGTGGCGCCACGTGGCCGAACTCCGTCGCACTGGGCGGCACGGGAACCGAGATCGAAGTCTCGCCGACGGATGGTAACAACCTCGTGGTTGCCGTGAGTGGGCGCGTGCTCGTGTCCACCGACGCCCTCGCGCCGGGCGGGCTCACGCTCACCGACATCACCCGCAATCTACCCGGCCGCTTCGTCGGTGGGGTGGCGTTCGATCCGAATGATCCGGCGACCATCTACGCGGTGCTGAGCGGCTTCAGCGGCACACCGGGGGCGCACGTCTACCGGACGTCGCTGACTGCGGCCACCTGGACGGACATCTCTCCGCCGCTCGATCTGCCCTTCAATGCCATCGCCGTCGATGGCAGCGAGACGCCCACGACGCTCTACGCCGGCACCGACTTCGGCGTGCTGCGCTCCGTCGATGGCGGCGCGACCTGGAGCGTGCTCGACGACATCCATTTCCCGGGCGCGCCGGTGTTCGAGCTGGTCTATCACCGTGGCGAGCTGCGCGCGGCGACGTTCGGCCGCGGCGTGTTCTCGTTCGTAAGGCCGACCGGTCCGTCGATCGCCCTCAATCTCGAGCACGACCTGCAGTTCGACACCACTTGCGAAGGGCCGCACTACCTCACGCTCGAGATCTTCAACGTGGGCGTGTCCGACCTGGTGATCACGAGCGTGCAGCGGCTGATCGGCTCCACGGCCTTCTCGGTGCTGGCTACGCCACTCACCCCGCTGGCGATCGCGGCTGGCGAGCACATAGCCTTCACCGTGCGCTATGTCCCCACTGGCGCGGTACCGCAGGCGGCGACCATCCGCATCCTCAGCAACGATCCTGCGGCGCTGGCGGTCGATCTGTCTGTCGGAGGAACGCCGGGCGCGCCGCGTCTCACGTCGGCCGTCACCGACCAGGGGCACTTCGGGAACGCGTGCCTTCGCGGCTTCGCCGACCGGAGTCTCGTGCTCAACAACAGCGGCACGTGCCCGCTACGCGTCACCAGCATCACGTCGTCGTCGGCCGAATTCGAAGTGCCGAACGTCTTGTTCTTCCCGCTGCTGCTGGCCAGCGGCAGCGCCGTGCACGTGCCGGTGCGATTCCGGCCCTCGAGTTTTGGCGCGAAGGCGGCCTCGTTCACCATCGCCAGCAACGATCCCGCGTCGCCGCGGGTCGTAAACGTCTCGGGTATCGCGCCGCCCCCGGATCTCGATCTGGTGATCCCAGATGCCGGCCACTTCGGCAAGGTCTGCGTGGACGGCCAACGCGACCTGCCGCTGACCCTGATCAACAGCGGCCTTTGCGTGCTCACGGTAACGGGGATCACGTCGTCGTCAGGTGAGTTCGTCGTGCCCGGCGCCACGAGCTACCCGCTTCAGATTGCGGCGGGCACGGCCGTGGCCCTGCCCATCCGGCTCGCGCCCACGAGCTTCGGCGCCAAGGCGGCCACCATCACGGTGCTCAGTGACGACCCGACTGGCCCGAAGGCCGTGTCGGTGTCTGGCACGGCGCCTCCCGGACGCCTGGTGGTCACCGGGTCCACCTGCATCGGCGGCGTGAAGGAGTGCTGCCTAGGCGAGCGCACGATCGCGCTCTGCAACGTGGGCGACTGCGATCTGCACGTGACGAGCGTCGCGTTCAAGCGGCCGAGCCGGCACTGGAAGCTGGTGAACAATCCGTTCCCGGCGACGCTGAAGCCCGGCTCGTGCCTCAGCGTGTTGATCCGCTACAAGGCCACGGAGAAGTGCCCGCGGGCGTGCGAGCTCGTCATCACCAGTGACGATCCGATCACGCCGGTGAAGACCATGGACGTCATGGCCTACACCATCCCGAATCGCTGTGGTTGCACTGCGTGCTGTGACGACTGCAACAAGGGCGGGGGCGGCAAGGCGCACGACCGCGGCTGCTGCAACGCCCAGGCCATCGACGGCTGCTGCGACGACGAGTGCGACGACGGCCACGGACACGCCCACGAACACGACGAGTAAGCGAGCGCCGGGCACGGCATCGGCCACGAATCCCGGTTGGAGGTCACATGGATTTCATCGAACGCGTCCTGGGCATCGCGCCCGACGGCGGATCGGGCACCCTGGAATTCGCGCTCTTCGCGATCCCGATCTGCGGGATCGTCATCGTCGCCATGACCCGCTGGGTGCGGCGACGCCCGGGGGCGGGGTGATCTCGGCGGCTCGGTGGTCCATCGACGCGCAGCCAACCGGTTCTCGGAGGCGGTGACGGGTTCGCTGCCTCCGACGATTGTCACGATGGACGGTCCCCGAGGTCAACGGAATGGGCGTCGTTCGCCACAACCTCGAACTCCCTAACACCTCCGACGCATCCGCGGTGCTGGAGCATTCCACGCTGGTCGAGCGCTACGACGCATTCCTCCTGGTGGAAGCCGGCGACGTTTAGGCGCGAGCCCTAGCTCGGAAGTACCCGTCGAGGG
>JBDTWC010000141.1:0-6515 GCA_040006875.1 Acidobacteriota bacterium
GCGGGGCCAGCACCTCGCGCACCTCGCGCAGGGCCACGGGTCCCACCGTGCCGAGGGGTCCCATCTCGGCCAGCACCCGGGCCACGCGCACCGGCTGGCGCAGCACGCGGGGGAGCAGCGTGGCGAAGGCGTCGATCCACTCGGCCCACATGCGCGGCTCACGCCACCCGTCGAGAACGGTGACGATGGGGAGGGCGAACGTCTCGAGGTGGGCGAGCTGCTCGCGGTCGCGCTCGAGGACGCGCTCGCGCGCCGCGTCCTGATCGTCGTCGGCCAGTTCGCGCACGCGCCGGTCGTATTCGCGTCGCAGACCGGGGAGCCGGCGTAGCCAGCGCGCCAGTCCCTCGATCACGTAGGCCTCGACCAGCAGTTCCTCCCACCGCCACGGCGCGCGCAACGTGCCGGCGACGACGCGATCGCCGTCGCGTTCGTCGGCAGCAGGCGCCTCGTCGAGCGGCGCAGGATCTTCCACGCGGTCAGCGCCAGGAATGAGACCTTCGCTCAGGTCAGTGGCAGCTGCTGCCATGGTGGCAGTTCCAGCAGCGGGTCGAGATGTGACGGTGCCTGACCCCGGGACACCCGATGCGCATGGGGGCACCTGCCCGAGGGACAGATATTCGGCGAAGCGGCGCGCCGACAAGCCCTCGTCGGCGCACGCGAGCAGGGCCAGGAAAGCGCGGCCGGCGGGATCGGGGCGGCGCGTGCCGCGCTCGTACCACGCCGGAATCGCCGCGCGCGCAAACGCGTGTTCGAGCAGGCCCAGATAGGTATGCGGCGCGCGCAGCAGCACCGCCATCTCGTCGAGCGGCACGCCGGCGGCGGCCTCGTGCAGCACCCGGCGCGCGATCTCCACGGCCTCGCGAGCCTCACCCGGCGCAGATAGCACCTGCACCGAGTCGTCGAGCTCACCGGCCGGCGGCGCGTCGGGCGCGAACAGCCACGTCTGCAGCCGCGCCAGTGCCAACGGTCGTCCACCCGGCGATGCCACCGGCGCGTGATCGCGTCGGGCGGCGTCAGCGCGATCGCGCACTGAAGCGCCGCACGCGGTGCACGCAGCCAGCGTCGCGGTGTCGCCTTCGGGCACTGTGGCCATCACGCTGGTCGTGGCCCCGACCAGCGCCTCGAGCAGCACCTGCTCCACGGGCGTGGCGATGACGGCATCGAGCAGCAGCACGTGGCGCGCACCGAGCGCGCCTGACGAGCCGTGCAGCCGCTCGGCCGCCAGTGTCAGGATGGACGCGCGCGTCACCGTGCCGGCCCGCGCCCCTTCCTGCTCCACTCGCGTCAGCAGGGTGGCCAGATCTGGCCCTACGCTCGCCACCGCGGTCAGATCGGCCGCCGACACACCGGCCAGCTGCAGTTCCGCCAGCGTGCGGGTCAGAGCCCGTGGGAATCCCGGCAGGTCCGCCACCGGACCGAAGTAGTCGAGTTCGCCGGCTCGGTGCGCTTCAAACGCCGCGCGCGTCGCCATCGCCTCGGCGCCGAGCGCGCCACCCGGACTCACCAGCCGTTCGGCCAGCACCGGCAACGCGAGTTTGGTGGCCAGCTCCGCCAGCGACATCCGGGTCACGCCCACGAGTGCGCCCGACTCGCGGGCCAGGGCGAGTGCGAGTTCGTCGGCCGCGGCGCGCGTCGCTCCGACGATGATCAGCGGGTCGAGGGCGTGGGCGCGCACGTAGGCGCGGGCGGCCATCAGACGCTCAGCGGCCGACGACGCGACGATGCACTCGAACGACGACGCTGCCACGACAGACTCGCCGTCGAGGATACACGACGGTTCTCTCACGGCGACCGCGTGGCGCGTCGCGGGACCAGTCTGATGCGGCCCCCCGCCAATCCCAATCCCCTTTGCCCAGGAGACCAGCGGACCGGCGCCCCGCGGGATGACACCCGCCGCAGTGACCCTGGCGGCGCACGGGCTGTGCGAGGGCTGGCCGCTCCCGTGGATCGCCGCGCGATTGGCCGCGGGCCCGCCGGCCAGGCTTGGCCTGGACCGCGCCCGAAGGCTCCCGAGTGGCCTGCATGAAACGAGGACAGGATCCTCTGCGGGAGGACACCCCGCAGGGCCAGGCGGCTGGAACTCCCCGGCAGTGGTGGTCAAATCTCGCGCCCTGCCCGGGTACGCGCCTTGCTTTAGTGGTGACGAGGAGTAGGCAATGCTGATCAACAAGCTGGTCTTCGGCGGGCTCGTTCTGGCGTGCCTGACTGCGGCGGGTGCGGGGGCCTACATGGCGATCCGGCACAACGCGCAGTCCACGGCCGTCGTCGCCCCAGCAACGCCCACAGCCGCGGCGGATGCGGCCCAGGCCCAGGCGGTAGCGGCGTCGGAGGGCGTGGTGAGCGCGGAACCGACCGCGGCAACCACCACCGTCTCTCCAGCCGCCGTACCGGCCCCGGCGGCGAGGCCCGAACGCCCGGTTGCCGCTCCCCTCGCCAGTCCTGCCGTCCCCGCGCCAGCGTCCCGACGCGAGGCGTCAGCGACACCCCGGCCGTCCTCGACCCGTTCGACGCCGGCCGTCGAATCCGTCCCCGCCCCGCCCCAGACGTCGTCTGCGAGCGGCTCGATGTGGGAATCGCGTCCGAGCGTGCAGGCCGAAGCTCCGGAAACGCCGGCCGCGCGCGAGCCGGAGCCGGTGGCGCCCGCTGAACCCGAGTTCGTCGAACTGGTCGTGCCGACTGACGCCGTGATCGGCCTGCAACTGGAATCCACGGTGTCGAGTGATCGCGCCAAGGTCGAAGACGCGGTCGACGCGCGGGTCACGCGCGACGTGCGCGTGGCCGGCCGCGTGGCCATTCCCGCCGGCTCGCTCGTGCACGGCACGGTCACGGAAGTGGAGCGCGGTGGCAAGGTGCGCGAACGCGCCCGTCTCGGCATCCGCTTCCACACGGTGGTGCTCGCCAACGGCGACCGCCTGAACCTGCGCACCGACGCGATCACACGCGAAGGCACGTCGCCTGGCCGGGAAAGCGCGGCGAAGATCGGCGGCGCAGCGGTGGGCGGCGCCATCCTGGGCGCCATTCTCGGCGGCGGCAAGGGCGCGGCGATTGGCGGCGCTATGGGCGCTGGCGGCGGCTCGGCGGCGGTGATGGCCGGCGAACGCAGCATCGTCACGGTGCCGGCCGGTTCCACGGTGAGCGTGCGCATCCAGCAGCCGGTCACGGTGACGGTCGAGAAGGAATAGCTGGCGTAGAATCGAGGTCCACCCTGAGAGGAGACCTCATGCGCCTTGCCACGATCGTCCTCGCCCTCACGCTGGCGGCACCTGCGCTCGCGCAGACCAAGCAGGACTACCCCGGCGTCACGAACTTCACGCGCGTCGACGCCACCGTGGCGTGCGGCGGAGCCACCGAGGTGGCGACACTCGATCTGCTCAAGAAAGACGGCTTCAAAGCGGTCATCAACCTGCGCATGGCGAGCGAGCCTGGCGCCAACATCGAGCAGAACGAAGCCAGGGCGAAAGAGCTCGGCCTCAACTACGTGCACATTCCGTTCAGCGCCGGCAGCCCTGATCCGAAGGTGTTCGATACGTTCCTGGCGACCATCGCCGACAAGTCCAACCAGCCGGTCTACATCCATTGCGGCTCGGCTCAGCGCGTTGGCTCGGTGTGGCTGGCCAAGCGCGTGCTGCAGGATAACTACTCGATCGAGAAGGCCACGACCGAGGCGCACGCCATCGGCCTCAGCAACCCCGGACTCGAGCAGTTCGCCCTGCAGTACATCGCCGCGCACAAGAAGTAGGAACGGACATCACATGAGGCAGCTGCTCCGCGCATCGCTGCTGGCCGCGTGCATCGCGGGATCGTGGCCCGCGCGCGCAACGGCCGACGTGCTGCTCACGCCTTATGCCGGCCTCAACTTCGGCGGCAGCACCATCGACAAGCGCGGCGCCGTGGGCGGTTCGATCGCGTGGCTGGGCTCGCGCGGCTTGGGCTTTGAAGTGGACCTCGGCTTCATCCCCAACTTCTTCAAGCCCAAGGACACGACCCTCGACTACCCCACCAACAACGTCACCACGCTGATGGGCAACCTGGTGTTCGGGCGCAGCGGCGGCGGCATCCAGCCCTACGTGTCGGCCGGCGCCGGCCTTCTGCGCAGCAACGTCGGCTCCTTCGGCGAGTTCTTCAACGACGTCACCACCGACAACGGCCTGGGCGTGAACGCGGGTGCGGGTGTGCGCCTGGGCCGCGGCAAGCTCTCGCTGCGCGGCGACGTGCGCTACTTCCGCACCCTCACCGGTGTCGACATCGCGCTCCAGGACGTGCTCGGCGATTTCTCCTTCTGGCGCGCCACCGGGGGCCTGTCGATCGGCTTCTAGGGCCAGGGCTCCAGAGCTGGCCAGGCCGGTGGACCAGCCTCCAGACCTCGCTCAGCTGCGCGGTGCCCGGAGCCCCGCCTGTGGTTGACACCTCCGGAACGGCCCGGCGATACTGAAGAGTCATTTGGCGCGGCGATTTCCCGACTTGATGGGCCGCGCCCTGGGGTTCTCACGGACCCTGGTGAGTTCTATCTAAGTCGCGGATGAGCCCGCGACTATGCGGGCTTTTTCTTTTGGAGCGTTATGACCGATCGATACATCTTCTCGTCGGAATCCGTCGGCGAGGGACATCCGGACAAAGTCGCCGACACGATCTCCGATGCCGTGCTCGATGCCTGCCTGACGCAGGACAAGTTCAGTCGCGTTGCCTGTGAGACGTTCGTGAAGTCGAATGTGGTGGTCATCGGCGGCGAGATCACGACCAAGGCGAAGCTCGACTTCGACAAGATTGCGCGCACCGCCATTCGCGAGATCGGCTACGTGAACGACGACGACGTCTTCCACGCCGACAAGGTGTTCATCAACCTGCTGGTGACGCAGCAGTCGCCCGACATCTCTCAGGGCGTCGATGCGAAGAAGGCCACCGGCAAGAAGACCGCCAAGCAGGGCGCCGGCGATCAGGGCCTGATGTTCGGCTACGCCAGCAACGAAACGCCGGAGCTGATGCCGGCGCCGATCATGTTCGCGCACCGCCTCGGCCGCGAGTTGACCCGGATCCGCAAGAGTGGCGCGGTGCCGTGGCTGCGCCCCGACGCCAAGTCACAGGTGTCGGTGATCTACGAGAACAACAAGCCCGTCGGCATCTCGAACGTCGTCATCTCCACCCAGCACACGGCCGACGTGTCGCACCAGGAGATCGAGAAGTTCTGCATCGAGCACGTGGTGCGCAAGGTGCTGCCGGCCCGCATGCTCACGAACAAGACCGAATTCCTGATCAACCCCACCGGCCGCTTCGTGATCGGCGGACCGCAGGGCGACACCGGCCTCACCGGCCGCAAGATCATCGTCGACAGCTACGGCGGCATGGGCCGGCACGGCGGCGGCGCCTTCTCGGGCAAGGACGCCACCAAGGTCGACCGCAGCGCCGCCTACATGGGCCGTTGGGTGGCCAAGAACATCGTGGCCGCCGGGCTCGCCACGCGCTGCGAAGTGCAGTTTGCCTACGCCATCGGCTATCCCGATCCGGTCAGCGTACACGTCGAGACGTTTGGCACCTCCACCGTGCCGACCTCGAAGATCATCCGCGCCGTGAACCGCGTGTTCAACTTCCAGCCGGCCGAGATCATCGATCAGCTGAATCTGCGCCGGCCGATCTTCTCGCAGACCACCAACTACGGCCACTTCGGCAAGAAGGGCATGACCTGGGAAGCGACCGACAAGGTCAAAGCTCTGCTGAAGGCCATCTAGATCCGGACCGACGGCGCTTCGACATCTCGGCCCCGCGCGGACCATCCGCCGGGGCCGTGGTCTGTACAGCCGCTCCGTGAGCCGCGCCCTCAGGCCCGGGCGCAGGCGACGCAGATCGTCGTGCTGGGCATGGCCGCGGCCGGGGCACGGCGCGTGGGATTCCTCACATCGCGGAAGATCCCGCACCGCCGGCCGTACCCAATCACCAGTCCGGGGGCGTCGAGCGGGCGTTCCGCGGGCGCGACCTTTTCACGCCATACTCGTCGGCGATGGTCACCGAGGATCAACACGAGGTCGTGGCGTTCCTCCTGCGCGCCGCCACGCACGGCCCGGCGTGCGCGGTAGTCGAGCACATCGAGACGCACAGCGCCATGGTCTTTCTGGCCGGCGATCGCGCGCTGAAGCTGAAGCGCGCGGTGCGCTACGACTACCTGGACTTCTCCACCGCCGAGCGCCGCCGCCAGTGCTGTGAGGCGGAGGTGTCGCTCAACCGGCGGGTGGCCCCCACCATCTATCGCGGCGTCGTCGCCGTGACGCGCGAGCACGACGGCCAGCTGGCCCTGGGCGGCGCGGGCCAGCCGGTGGACTGGCTGGTGGACATGACCCGCTTCGACGGCGCGCAACTGGCTGACCGACTCGCGGACGCGGGCCGCTTGCCCGTGTCGGCCATGGCGGCGCTCGCGGCGGCGGTCGTGGCCTTCCACGCCGGAGCGGAGCCGCGGCCCGACAAGGGCGGCGCCGCCGGCCTGCGGTGGGTCATTGACGGCAATCGCTCAGCCTGCGCCGAACTCG
>JBDTWC010000142.1:0-6501 GCA_040006875.1 Acidobacteriota bacterium
GGGGTCGGTGCCGAGGTTGGGATCGTTCTCGTACGCCTTCCCCTCCTTGAACGTGCGCAGCGATGTCGCGGTCGTGCCCGGGCCCATGATGTCGGGACCGATCAGCCAATCCGCTTTGGCCGCCGTGTGCTTCCGCTTCCACTGCTTGACGAGCGACCCGAACACGTCGGCGAAGTGCTCGTTCAGCGCACCGGACTCGTTGCGGTACTCGAGGTTCGAGGTATGCGTCACCACGCCGTGAGTGAGCTCGTGGCCGACGACATCGAGCGACTTCGTAAAGCGGGTGAAGATGATGTTGTCACCATCCCCGTAGGCCATCTGCTCACCATTCCAAAATGCGTTGTTGTAGTTCCGGCCCAGGTGGACGCTCGACACGAGCGTCATGCCGCGATCGTCGAGCGAGTTGCGACCGAAGATCTTCTTGTAGAAGTCGTAGGTCGCCCCCGAGTAGTCGTAGGCTTCGTTGACGGCGACGTCCGACGTTTTCGGATCGCCTTCCTTGCGCACCAGGGTCCCCGGCAGGAACGACGACCCCTGGTTCTTCAGGTCGTAGATCAGGCGGTCCTTCTTGCGGGCCGGCGACGGCAGCGCGGCCATCATCGGCATCTGGGCCAGCGTCGTCCGAGTGGCGCGCAGAGCGGCCGACCGCGCGATGGCTTGGATGGCCAGCTTGCGAACAGCCGGCACGTCCGACTCCGCCATCTTGTCGAGCACATAGGGCGGAAGAATGCAGTGAATGGGATTCCGGCAGCAGCTCACGCGACACCTCCTTGACGATGGGTAGCCCGAGGGAGACGCCGATCCGTCTCTTTATTTCCTGACCGTCCTCGCGGGCGGGCATCGAGGGACCCTACCCGGTGTAGACGTCACCGAGCCAGATTTTTTCGAAAAGGATCGCTGAGATCAGCGGAACCTCGCCGCCCGCTACGCTGAGAGCGGCCGCTGAAAGAAGGGCGCGAGCAGTCCCAAGATTGTGGAGACGACGAGCACCGACAGGCCGGATAGTGCCGCCGAGTACCACCCGAAGGCGCCAAACGGCGAGTGCGGCAGGCCGAGAGCCCAGGCGGTGAACGCGATGGTCGCGGCGCACATCTCCCAGACCGGCCACGCGCGGACCGAGAGCGGCAACTGTTTGCCCGCAGCCGTGACCTTCGCGGCAAAGAGCAGCCACACGACCAGGGGTGTGGCGGCGAAGAACGACCCGAACACGATCCAGTCGGTCACGGTGATCAACGGTGTCTGCACGGCCGCCATGACCGCGACGTAGACCGTAAGCACTTCCGCCGGAATGTAGCCGAAGAGCACACTCATCGCCGTGTCAACCGATGTCGCAGCGCCCGAGGGCGGCAGTGGCGCGGCCGCGCCAGGCGCCGGCATCTCAAGCGGCTCTGGTGCGGCCAAGGGAGTCGTTCGGGCGGCCTTGGCGATCTCGTCGACCGTGGACGGCACCCGGTTGAGCGGTGTGAGGTCGGTCCGGCGCGCACACGCCGCGTTGGCCAGCGAGTTGAGGCTCATGCCGAATCTCCTGTCCGCGAGGCTACGGCGTCAGTTTGTCGAGCAGCGACTCGATGGCGTCGTCAATCGAGGCGGCGGGCACGCCCAGCCGTTTGGCCAGACGCATCGAGACCCCGCGCGAAGAGGCCCTGGCCGTCGGTGGCGGGGCCGCGACGGCCGGGAATGGCGGCGGGTCAGCGGCCGTGGCACCCGAAAGTTCGCGGATCGCGTTGCACAGACCTCGTTCCAGGTTGGTGAGCACCTGGTCGTCGGCGATCTTCACCTGCGCCTGCACCAGGCTGACGAGTTCGTCGAACTTCCTGGCCCGACCCCGCCGCTTCTTCAGCAGAGGGGCCGCCGGCCCGCCGTAGCGCCATACCAGCCACAGTTCCGATCCCCACAGGCGATCGGCGATCGATGACGACAACGAGCCCCGGGGCACGAGCGAGGGGCGTGTGGCGGCCGCCGCCGAGACGATGACCCAGCTGTTCAGCAGCATTGGCGGAACGGCGAACGTCGCCCGCGACGCTCGCCCGAGCCAGAGCGAGAGCGCGGCCAGGTCGGGATGTCCCGGCACGAGCGGCTCAATGGCATCCACGATTCTCGCCACCAGCCGTCGTGCGTCAGGCGGCTCCGGTCGCCCGACCGATCGGGCGATTGAGGCACCGCGGACCAGCGTGTGCGCGACCGCCATGGCAAACAACGGGTTCGCCACCGCAGAGGCAGGCATCGCCTCCGCGTATGCCGTGGCAATCGTGACGTGCGGACCCGCAATCCACGACTTCGCCAGTTCGGCATAGCCACGCACCTCGCTCGTGACGACTTCGCCGGGCCTGACCATGAGGATGGTGGCGTTGGCCAAGTCGGCGCGCCAGAGCGGGCGCGTGGTCGTTCCGTGATTCCGCATGCCGAGCAGCGCCTGCGTCTGCCAGCCGGGCGATACCACCAGCGATTGTTCGAGTCCCCGTGCGTCCCGGCCCGACGATCCGCCCAGCGCGACGCGGAGCCGATAGGAACCCGGCGCCAGCATCACGCCGTAGGTGACGACCGTCGGGCGGGCGCTCGGGGTGGTAGGCACAATCGTCTGCACGTCCACCACGACGGCGCCACTGGCATCGCACAACGACAGCGTCGCGGCCAGGTCAGCCTCGGGGGCCTCGGGCGAGCCGGCAAGCTCGAACCACACGCCAGACGCCGTCGAGGATGCGGGCGCCGCCATCTCCAGGGGCGCAACGACCTCGCCCTTCGTCAAGAAGTGCTCGAACACGTCCGGGAGCGCCACGGTGACCTCAGCCGTGCCAGACACGACGGTCGTGACCGTGCGCTCGACATCGCCGCGCCGGAACTTCAGCTTGTAGATTCCGGCCGGTACCTCACGTGTCAGCGTGCCCACCGAGCGGGCCACGAGATGGAACGTGTAGTCGATGAGAAACACCTCCGTATCGGGCGGCGCCTTCGCGACCAGACGCGTCGTCGGCCCCTGCGAACCGGCGCCGCGCTTGCCGGTCGGATCAGAAGTCGACATGCATGGTCCCTCCCGCCCCCACCAGCTCGACGGTCCTCACCTTGGCGGCCGTCCTGACCTGATAGAGGCCAGGACGAAGCCCCCAGGTGGCCGTGTCGGCCGTCGCCGCGGTAGGCGGCACAACCGTCATCAGATCGCCCAGCACCAGCGTGGGGACCTCGCCGGCGAAGCTCACCACGAGTTGGTAGGGTGCGGCGAGCTGATCCAGGCCTTCGACCAGCACGAAGTCGTCGTCGGCGCCGACCGGAAACTCCGGCGTCTGTTTGTTGTTGGGGTTCTCGCCCTCGGCCTTGGCCTCGGCATCGAGGGCATTGGTGACGAAGTTCTTGAGCAGCAGCCCTGTGACGCGGCCCTGCGCATCGGCCGCCTTGGTCAAGCCGGCCACCAGCGCCTCGGTAAAGCGGCCCCGCACTTCGCCGCCGTTGTCTGCCGTGGGCCGCTCGCGCGACGCCATGGCGAACCCCGTGGCATAGCCGATGAAGACCCGCGAGGGCGGGGGGTTCACCTTGGGATTCCAGGGCACGGGTCTGAGCGGCGCCGTCTGCTGCACCTCACGGCAGCAGTCCATGAAGAGCACGATCTCCTTGAACAGGGCCGCCATCTTGAACCACTCGACGTACTTGTTCCCCGCGATGTGGTGGCCCGTGCGGTCGCGCGTCGCGTTGGCCATGAGCAGGTTGACGTCTTCGGTGCTACTAGCGAAGCCGTGACCGGCGAAGAAGAGATACAGGCGCCGGCCCCCGACCGAGCCGTTGGCCTTGGCCTCGTCGAGGATGCTTTCGAACACCTGGTCGACGCTCGCCTCGGTGGGGGTCGGCCCCTCGGCTGTAGCGCCAGACACGATCGTGGTCACCCGGGCCGCTGGCACATTGCCGCCGGTCGGTGACAGCAGCCAGTCGGTGACCTCGCGCGCGTCGCGCTCCGGCCCTTCCAGGTCTTTCGATTCGCCATTCTCTCGCAGGCCCGGGTAGTGGTTGATGCCCACGACTATTGCGCGATCGTCTGCCGCCATGGCCTCAGAACGGGTAGAGCGTCTTGATGAAGGCGATGTCGGTCGGCGACAGCGTCTTGTTCAGGCCCACCGACATCCCGTCGGTGGTGAAGCGAGGATCGATGGGATACATCATGATCGACTGAGGATCGAGTGTCGAGAACACCGTCAGCGACTTGTCGTAGGTGGCAAACAGGTTGGCGTCGACCTTCTCTTTGGTCCAGAAGTTGGGCGGCCCGGCGTAGTACTCGTAGACCACGTCCTTGTTCCACTGGATGCCGCCGAGCGGATGGTTGTGTTCGTGGATGCAGCCCAGGGCATGACCGAACTCGTGCAGCACCACGCGCCCGACTTCGTCGTCGGTGGAATCGGCGCGCAGCCAGCCGAAATTCATGGTCGGTTCAGCGGCGTCGATGCCGAGGCACTCGCGTCCGACATACGACCATGACCCGCGTTGCTGGAAGGAGATACGGATCGGCGCATCGGCGGCGGTGCCAAAGGCCAGCTGGATGTTGGCGTGCCGCATCCACTCCGCCGCCGCCGCCTGCACTCGGGTCTGAACGGCAGGATCGCCGTCTAGGAAGCGGATGCGCAGGATCTGTCCCGGCGCCCACGTCGAGTCCTTGACGAGCGCCATGCGCTCGGTGCTCTTGGGCGGCGTGGCGCGGCGATCGATGCAGGCCAGGAAGTCGCCGGTATCGGTGCCCCCGGCCGTCGAGAGCGGTAGCGGCGCCACGCGGCCGGTCGGCGGCGGCTGGCCCCCGCCCTTGATGAAGCGTTCGAAGGCCGAGCGGACCACGACCGCGCCGTCGTGTTCGTCATGCGGCAGCTGGGCCAGACGCGCGCCGCGCTCACGTGGCGTCTCGGCCAGGTCGAGCTTCTTGGTCGTTTCGATGAGGCTGACCTGGAACTCCGACAGCGGCTCGTGCGAGGCTTGATCGAGCGAATCGAGCACCGCGGCGTCGTCCATGGCGGCTCCCGTCGAGGGCGCCATCGGCGCCGCAATCGGGGCCGGAGGCCGCGGCAGATGCGTCGGTGCGTCGGTGCGTAACGTGTTCGTCAGATTGCGCGTGAAGGTGTTGGCGTCGCGATCCCGTGCCGTGAGGAACGTCGGCAGGTCGAAGATCTCCTTGACGGTCGCTGGCACCGACGTGTGATCGTAAACGGTGTGATCGATTGTGCCCTTCGCCACAAACGGCGACACGATGATGGCTGGCACGCGCAGGCCCAGCGTGCGGAAGTCGAACACGGGATCCGCGCAATCGAGACCATCGGGGGAGACACAGTCGGGCGGCAGCACGTGGTCGTAGATGCCGCCGTGCTCGTCATAGGTGATGACGAGCAGCGTGTGCTGCCAGACTGGTGAGTTGCGGATCGTCTCATAGACGTCAGCGATGAGCTGCTCGCCAAGCGCCATATCGTGCGGCGGGTGCTGGTCGTTGGCCTTGAGCCCCAGGAAGTCGAAGTAGCGGGGCTCGATGAACGAGTACGATGGCAGCGAGCCCGACCGGCAGTCGAGATTGAAGAACACCTGGAACGTCTTGAAGTTTTTCTTGTAGGCCGGATTGCGCAGGCTTCCCAGGGTCACGCACTGCGGCATGTCGTGGAAGTAGACCGTCCAGTCCTGCTGAGCCGCAGTCAGGCTGTCGAAGATCGTCTTCATCGGATAGTTGCGGAACTGGTTGTCGATGAAGCCGCCAGAGGTGGCGGCGTGCACGAAGAACCGGTTCGGCCAGGTCTGGCCAGGCACCGACGAGAACCAGCGGTCGCACAGCGTAAACTCGCGCGCCAGAGTGCTGAGCACGGGCAGCTTCTGCGGGTCGAAGCACTTCATGATGCGCTTGCCGCCTTCGGTGTCGTTGCCGGGCAGCGACCCGTAGTCCTTCACAAACCCGATGTTCGTCTCGGCGGGGGGTGTCGCTGGCGCCGTGGGCGAGTTGTAGAGCTGTATGTTGACGTGCGCGTGCTCGTGCGACGGGTCCACGGCCGGATCGCCGAAGTCGCCCAGGTAACGTGCGTCGTTCGACACCGGCACTTTCGTCGAGGTCGGGTCGGCCGGATCGACGCGGTTGAACTCCGCGCCCGTCAGGCCGTCGCCGCTGCCAAGAAACCCGAGCATGTGGTCGAACGAGCGATTCTCGAGCATGAGGACGACGACGTGACGGATGCTCGGCATGTCAGTACACCTTGGTGGAGATGGAGACGAACCACGTCGTCTTGCGACGCTCACGGGACTCAGTGTACGCAACGGCAACCATGCGGCATCGGCGCTCGGGGGCGGGATTTCGAACAACGGCACCTTGACCCTCTCCCACTGCGTGATCGAGAACAATGCCGCGAACTACGGCGGCGGAATCTCCAATTTCGGCGAGCTGACTGTCCTAGGCAGCACGATCCGCGCGAACACGGCGACCTTGTGGGGCGGCGGACTCGTGCTGTACGGCACCACGACCATCCGCGGTTGCGACGCATCTCGCCCCCTGGGCCACAT
>JBDTWC010000143.1:0-6459 GCA_040006875.1 Acidobacteriota bacterium
GGAACAGCAGGTCGGCAAGATCGGCGTCGAGCCGATTGATGCGCCGCAGCATGTGGCCGATGAACTGGCTTTCCACGTCGGGATGACTGTGCAGCAGCTCGCGCATCTCTTCCGGCGCGATCGCCACGAGACGGCACGCCGTGACGGCTGTGGCCGTGTGCGTGCGCAGCGACGACTCGAGCAGCATCACCTCGCCAAGGAAACTGCCCGGGCCGAGCGTGGCCACGATCGCGTTGCGGCCCGAGGACGACAGCATCGACAACTGGATCCGGCCCTCGATCACCTGGAACACCGCATCGGCCGCGTCGCCCTGTTTGAATACGATGGTGCCGGCAGCCGCGGTCAGGGGTTGACCTGGCCCTTGCGCCGCTACAGACGCGCGATCGTGAGTGGTTCGTGTCTCCATGCTGGGCTGCTCCCCGCCCTTCAATAGCAAGGCGTGTGCCTTCCTCCAGGGCCTCTAGTGAGCAACCGCCTACCCACTTATGGTAGCGAGCAGGCGGTGTTCAGTACGGAACTGACCCGCTGGCACTAAGCTCGTATCGTCACGCTGAGGAAATCTGACCATGCCCGACATCGAGCACGACTCTCCCGATACAGGCCGGACGCACAACGCGCTCGTGACCCCGCTGCGTGTGCTGGCCACGTGCGCGGTGATCGTGATGCTCCAGTACCTGGCTCCGGTGGTTCTCCCGATCGTGCTGGCGGTGCTGCTCTTCTACGCCCTCGACCCCATCGTCGATCGCCTCGAGACGTGGCGGGTGCCCCGGGCTCTGGCGTCGATGGTGGTGGTCTTCTCGCTGGTTGGCGCCACGGGCTGGAGTGGCACGCTCATCTGGCCGCAGATGAACGCGGTGCTGGCCAAGGTGCCGGCCAGTGCCGATCGCCTCAGGTCCACGCTGCGCCGGCAGCGCTCGAGGCCCGGGGACTCGGCCATCGACACGGTGCGGGCAGCGACCAAGGCGCTCGACTCAGTTGCGGCAGAAGCCGGCGCGGCGCCGCCCTCCTCGCCTGGGGTGACCAAAGTCGAAGTGCAGCAGCCGGTCAGGGTGTCCGACTGGCTGTGGTACGGCGGAGTGGGCGCGGCCAGCCTGAGCGCGCAGGCCATCACCGTGATCTTCCTCACCATCTTTCTGCTGAACGAAGACGACTCGTTCAAGCGCAAACTGGTGCAGCACCAGGCGACGCTCGGCAGCAAGCGCGTCACGGTCAAGGTGCTCAACGACATCGCGGCGCAGATGCAGAGCTTTCTGTGGGTGCAGGTGCTCACATCGGTGTTCGTGGCCGTCGTGACCGTGGCGGCGTTGTGGTGGCTGGGAGTCGAGGAGCCGGTCGTGTGGGGCGTATTCGCCGGGGTGATGAACATCGTGCCCTACTTCGGCCCGCTGGTCGTGACCGTGGCTCTGGCGCTGGTCGGCTTCCTGCAGTTCGGCACGCTCACGCAAGCGGCCATGGTGGCCGGCGTGGCCCTGGTCATCACCACGTTCGAGGGCATGTTCCTGACGCCACATCTGCTCAGCAAGGCCGCCGCCATCAACCATGTCGCGATCTTCGTGTCGATCGCGTTCTGGAGCTGGGCGTGGGGGGTGCCGGGGATGCTGCTGGCAGTGCCGATGCTGATGGCCGCCAAGGCGGTATGCGACCACGTTGACGGCTACGAGGCGATCGGCTCGTTCCTGGGCGAGTGAGCGGCCGGAGGGGTCGGCCGGAGAAGCGGGAACCGGTCGGCGCGCCTAGAAGCGGAATGTCACTCCGAGCGTGCCGCGCCAGAAGTTGAAGCGCGCGAAGTCGAGATTGATGTCGTCGCCGGCGGCGGAGTCTTGAACGCTACGGAAGTAGCGGATGTCACCACGCACCCCGACGTGATCCGAGAACTGACCGAGGACGCCCGCACCGGCGTTGACGCCGAAATTGCTGTCCGAGATGTCGAAGAAGTTGCCGACGCTCGTGGCTTTGATGCGGATGATGCCGGCGCCCGCCGAGGCGTAAGGCCGGAGGCCTCCCGGCGTGTGATGTGGCGCGGACAACATGAAATTGGCCATCAGCGTCGACACGTTGCTGTCGTTGATGTCCGAGTTGTTGCCGGTGTCGAGGAAGTTCGGCGTGATGGCGGCGTCAAACTCCACGCCGAAGATGCCGGACCCGAGGAAGGCGGCGCTCAGGCCGTAGTTGACCTGTTCCTTCGGGGTGTCACCGCCGAACGTCACGCCCAGGTAGGGCGTGAGCAGCCAGTCGGCACGAGCCGCGCTGGCGCTCATCAGTAGAAGAAATACCGCGGTGAGGACACGTTTACGCATTCTGATCTCCTGAGCCCTGGGGGAGGCGATGCGTAGGGGAGTGCACGGACTGTGCCGCCAGAATCTGGCCACGCGATCCTCCACCTTGCCCAATCTGGATAGTGGGTTACATAGATGCGGTCGTGGCCCGCAGCCTATATGCTCAGCGTGTCGATATGACCGAAGGGCATGAGCCGACGCTGGACGCGGACCCCGAACCGGCCGACGAGGCACGGCGCGAGAACGACCAGTTGCTGCGCGCGATGTTCGAGCGCTCGGCCGTGGCCAAGTCGCAAGTGGCGGTCGATACCGGCTGCTTCAACCGGGTGAACCGCAGCTTCTGCGAGCTGACCGGCTACAGCGCGGAGGAACTGGCGGCCAAGACCCCCGCCGACATCACCCACCCCGACGATCGCGCGGCCGATGCGCCGCTCGTGCAGCGTCTGTTGCGCGGCGACAGCGACTTCTTCGAGACCGACAAGCGCTACGTGCGCAAGGACGGCCGGATCGTCTGGGTGCACGTGAACGCCACGCTGCTCCGCGATCGGCACGGCCGGCCGCAGCGGGCCGTGGCCGGCGTCCAGGACATCACCGCGCGCAAGCATGCGGAAGTAGCGCTGCGCGTCAGCGAACAGCAGTTCCGCGGGCTGACCAACGCCATCCCGAATCTCGTGTGGGCGTGTTCGCCAGCCGGCGCCAACACCTTCCACGCTCCGCAGTGGGAAACGGTGACCGGCCAATCCGTGGCCGAGGGGCTCGGCTTCGGCTGGACCGAGATGCTGCATCCCGACGATCGCGCGGCCGCGACGTGTGAGTGGGAACGCGCGGTCGCCACCGGGACGAGCTATCAGTTCGAGTATCGTCTGCGCACCCGCGACGGCACCTATCGCTGGTTCCTGGCCCGCGGCGAAGGGCTGCGTGATGACACCGGCGAGGTCGCGCAGTGGATCGGCACGAGCACCGACATCCATCACGTCAAGACGCTCGAGATGGAGCTGCGCGCCGCCGAGGCGGCGCTCCTTCAGAACACGGCGCTGTTCACGCGCCTGGTCGATCAGGCGCCGACCGGGATGTACGTCGTCGATGCCGAATTCCGCCTGCAGCAGGTCAACGCCCTCGCCGCGCCGGTCTTCGGCAGCCTCGATCCGCTGATCGGCCGCGACTTCGCCGAGGTGATGCGCACGCTGTGGGGGCCGGAGGTGGGCGGCCAGATGATTCAGATCTTCAGGCACACGCTGGCTACCGGCGAGCGCTACGTGTCGCCGCCGTTTGTCGAGCGGCGTTACGACCTCAATGAGGAGCAGGCCTTCGATTGGGAGACGCAGCGCGTCACGCTCGGCGACGGGCGCTACGGCGTGGTCTGCTACTTCCACGAGATCACGGCGCGCCAGCGTTCGGAGCGGTCCCTGCGCGCCACCGAGGAGCGCATGCGCCTGGCCACCGAGGCCACGGGCGTGGGCATCTGGGAATGGAATGTGCCCGCGGGTCAGGTGCATTGGGACGCCGAGATGTTTCGCATCTACGGGGTCGAGCCGACGCTCGACGGCCTGGTCGGCTATGCCGACTGGGTGAGCGCCGTGGTCGCCGCCGACGCGGTCGAGCACGAGCGGTCGTTGCAGGCGGCGGTAGCACGGGGGGGCGGCGGCAGCAGCAGCAGGCACACCTTCCGGATCCTGCGGGCGCGCGATGGTGCCTGCCGGCACATCGAGTCGGTGGCGACCGTGCGGGCCAACCGCAGCGGCGCGATCGAGTGGGTGGTGGGCACCAACCTCGACATCACCGAGCGGGCGCTCATGGCGCAGGCCCTGCAGGACACCGACCGTCGCAAGGATGAGTTCCTGGCCACCCTCGCCCATGAGCTCCGCAACCCGCTGGCGCCGATTCGCACCGGCTTGAGCGTGCTGGCGCAGGAGGGCCGTGATGGCCCGCACTTCGAGCGCGTACGCAGCATGATGGAGCGCCAGGTCGGCCAGCTGGTGCGTCTTATCGACGACCTGATGGACGTGAGCCGCATCACGAGTGGCAAGTTCACGCTGCGCCGCGAGCGGATCGACCTGGCCGATACGATTGCCAATGCGGTCGAGACCAGCCGCCCGCTCGTCGAGCAGATGAGTCACTGCCTGACCGTGTCGCTGCCGCCGCAGCCGGTCGTGCTCGATGCCGACCCGTTGCGGGTGGCCCAGGTGGTGGTGAACCTGCTGCAGAACGCCGCGAAGTACAGCGACCGAGGCGGCCGCATCGACCTCACGGTGACGGTCGAGGGCAGCGACGTGCGGATCGCGGTGAAGGACACCGGAGTCGGCATCGCCGCCGACCAGTTGCCGCACCTGTTTGCCATGTTCGCGCAGATCGAGCGCTCGATCAGCAGGGCGCAGGGCGGCCTGGGCATCGGCCTGTCGCTGTCGAAGCGCCTGGTCGAGATGCACGGAGGACGGATTGACGTCACCAGTGCCGGCCCGGGTCGCGGCTCCGAGTTCGTCGTGCGCCTGCCCACGGTGCCGGCCGACACCGCGGCGGACGCAGCGCCTGCGCCCCGGTTGCTCGCGGCCGCGCCGGCGTCGCGACGGATCCTGATCGTGGACGACAACCGCGATGGCGCCGACACCCTGGCCCTGGTGCTGCAGACGATGGGGCATGAGACGTGCACGGCCTACGACGGCCGCGCGGCCATCGAACGTGCCGAGTCGTTCCGTCCCGAGGTCGTGCTGCTCGACATCGGGTTGCCGATCCTCGACGGCTACGCCACCTGTCGTCGCCTGCGCGCCCAGTCGTGGGCCCACGGTGTCGTCGTGATCGCCGTCACTGGCTGGGGGGCGGCGGACGACAAGCGGCGCGCTCGGGAGGCGGGCTTCGACCGTCACCTCGTGAAGCCGGTCGATCCACAGGCGCTAGCGCGGGTGCTGCGCGACGAGGTGGATGTTGGTGGGCCCCAACAGCGCTGACGGCGGCGTCGAGCTGGTGATTGTCGGCGGCGGGCCGGCGGGCCTGTCGGCCGCGCTCGTCGCCGCCCGCGCGCGCCGCACGGTGCTGCTCGTCGACGGCGGCGAGGCGCGCAACCGCGTGGCCGAGGCCATGCACGGCTTCATCACGCGTGACGGCGTGCCGCCGGCCGAGTTTCGCGCGCTGGCGCGAGTGCAGTTGGCCGCCTATCCCACGGTGACGGTCGTCGATGATGACGTCACGGCCATCAGCGGCGAGCGCGGCGCCTTCACCGTCATCCGCCGCGACGGCGGTTCCTGCCACGCCGCCGTGGTCCTGATGGCCACAGGGCTGGTGGACGTGCTGCCCGACCTGCCCGGTCTGCGCGAACACTGGGGAAACGGCGTGTATCACTGCCCCTACTGCGACGGCTACGAGCATCGCGATCGCATCTGGGGCGTGATCGCCGACGAGCCGACCGTCTACGACTACGCGCGCTTCCTGCGCGGCTGGACCGCGTCGGTCGTGATGTTCACGATGGGCGGCGAGCCCACGGGTGAAGCGCTGGCCCGCCTCGATCGCGCCGGCGTGATCATCGAAACCGGCCAGATCGAGAACATCGTCGGCGGCCCCGGCGCCTCTCTCGAGGCGGTGGAGATGCGCGACGGCCGGCGCGTGCCGATCGAGTCGCTGTGGATCCGGCCGGCACGGCGCCAGCATCGCCTCACCGTCGCCCTGGGCCTGGCCATCAACGACGAGGGCGCGGTGTGCCGCGACGTTCACGGCGCGACCTCGGTGCCCGGCATCTACACCGCCGGTGACCTGGCCGAGGGCGCGACCCAGCAGGTGCTGCAGGCGGCGGCCGACGGCGCCCGCGTGGCCATGAGCATCAACCACTGGCTGATCGTCGAGGCCGACGACGTGGACGCGCGGGTCACCGCGCCGACCACAGGCGGGTAGCGCGTTCCTCATTCTGGGCACGCCGAGGGATGGCGCGCGCGCATCCACGCGAGCGATCACCCAGCGACTGCCGGTCGGCAGAAGTCTTGCTCTGCGCGGGGCCATGAGCGGACTTCGCCACGTGTCGGACCACGCGCCAGGCATCACGCGCACGCGGGCCGGCAGCGGCTTCTCGTATCGCTGGCCTACGGGAGGGATCGTGCGCGACCAGACGACCCTGGCCCGCATCCGCAGCCTGGCGATACCGCCTGGCGCACGCGAGCCGATCTGGCCCGACCCGGCCTGCCGCACCGCAAGGTCGTGG
>JBDTWC010000144.1:0-6443 GCA_040006875.1 Acidobacteriota bacterium
CGACCCCGGGATGATCCTGACGCAAGCGGTGCAGCATCCAGGCCGAGTCCTTGCCGCTCGACCACGACACCAGAACCTTCACCGGCCAAACGCCTCAGGGTGGAGGGCACGAGCCAGGCGTTCCACCGCGACCGCGACCCGCGGACCCGGCACGAGCAGACCCTCGCCGCTCACGACGTGCACGCGCTGGGTCTTGACTGCCGGCAGCGAGGCCAGGCGGGCCCAGTCGGCGGCCGCGCGCTGAACGTCGGCGGCGGAGTAGGGCGCGCCGTCGCGCAGCTCGACGATCGCGTCGGGGGCGCGCGTGAGGAGCAGCTCGGTCGTGGCCTGAACCGCCTCCTGCGTGAGATCGGCGAACACGTTGACGCCGCCCGCCACCGTGAGCATGTCGTTCAGGAAGCCTGTTCCACCACTGGCGAAGACGTTGCGCAACGCTCCGGGCTCGCGGCCGAAGACCAGCAGCGCGCGCACCGGCGCGCGTCCGGTGGTGCGCCGGCGCGTGTCCGCGAGCTGGCGCTCGATTCCCGCGGCCACGGCATCGGCGGCAGCCCTGCGGCCAACCACGCGTCCGAGGTCGCGGATTGTGGCCATGATGTCGGGCAGGCCAGCGTGACGGTAGTCGTAGATCGGAATCGCGGCGCGCTGCAGTTGCCGGCGCAGGTCACTCTGGCTGCCGTAGATGGCGACCAGATCCGGCGTCAGTGACAACACGCGTTCCACGTCGGGATCGAGCAAGGCCCCGACCTTCGGCCGCGTCGCTACTTCCGGCGGAAAGGTATCGAACGAACTCACCGCGACCACGTCCGGGCCGGCGCCGATGGCAAACAGCATCTCCGTCACGGCCGGCACGAGCGAGATGATGCGGTGCGGCGCGGCTGGTGCTGCGGCGCCGACGCGCACGGCTGCGTGCGGCGCCCACCCCACCGTTGCCGCCATTAGACAGGCCCACGTCAACGCCAGGAGGGTGGCCCGTCGTCGCGAGCTGGTCGGCCGGTGCATCAACTGCGCCTCACGAGCTGCCAGAGAAAGAATGGCCCGCCGATGAGCGCCGTCACGATGCCGACCGGCAGCTCGAGCGGCGCCAGCGCCGTGCGCGACACCACGTCGCAGGCGATCAGGAAGCCCGCGCCGAAGCAGGCCGATGCGGGCAGCACGATGCGATGGTCGGCACCAACCAGCAGACGCACGAGATGCGGCACCACGATGCCGATGAAGCCGATCGGGCCGGCCAGCGACACCGCAGCGCCGGTGGCGAGCGACGCGCTGAAGAACGCCAGCTTCTCCGCCGTGGCCACGTTCACGCCTCGGCTGGCGGCCACATCCGAGCCCAGGGTCAGCAGGTTCAAGGTGCGTGGCAGCACCGCAAACACGGCGAAGGCCACGAGCACGAAGGGGAACGCAGCGACGATCGGCGCGTAGCTGCCGACATCGAGGTCGCCCATCAGCCAGCGCACAGTGCGGAACGACTGGGTGAAGTCGGCGAGGTACTGCACAAACAGGATGAGCGCGGAGAAGAACGAGTTCAGCGTGACCCCGGCCAGAAGCAGCACGTTGGTCGAGAGGCCGCGGCGCTGGCTGCGGGCCAGCCAGTAGACCAGGGCCGTGGCGACCAGCGATCCGGCAAAGCTCGCGACTGGCACGGTCGACACGCCGAAGGTGCCCACATCGAGTCCGGCCGTGATCGCGAGCATCGCGCCGAGCGCCGCGCCGGCCGACACGCCGAGCGTGAACGGGGTCGCCAGCGGGTTGCGCAGGAGCGCCTGCAGCACGACGCCCGACGTGGCCAGCGTGGCACCCACGACCGCCGCCGCCAGCACGCGCGGCAGTCGCGCCACGAAGAAGATCTGCGCGTCGACGTTATCGGCCCTGGGCACCGACGTGTCGAAGGCGCGCGACAGGCTGATCGAGGTGCTGCCCACGGTCGGCGCGATGATCAGGGCCGCTACCGCCCCGGCCGCGAAGAGCGGCAGCACCGTCCACATCCGGCGCCGCACGTCCCTCGTCATCGCGTCGTGCGCCTCAGCGGCACCACTGACAGCTGGCCAGTGGCGGCGTGCACGTGCACCTCGGCATCGACGTCGTAGAGCGCGCGCACCTGCGCGGCCGTGAGCACGTCGGCGGTAGCGCCGGACGCCAGCACGCGGCCCTGACGCAGCAGCACCAGCTCGCGGCCGATGCCCGACGCCAGCGCCAGGTCGTGCGTCGAGACCACCACCGTAACGCCGCGCATCTGGTTCAGCTCGACCAGGAGCTGCGCGATGTCGAGCTGCGCGCCGAGATCGAGCGACGAGGTCGGCTCGTCGAGCAGCAGGACGTCGGTGGACTGAGCCAGCGCCGCCGCGATGATCACCCGCTGCTTCTCGCCGCCGCTGAGCGTGGCGAAGTCGCGATCCTCGAGATCGGCCACGCCGGTGGCCGCAAGTGCGTCCCGCGCCACTGCGAGATCCCCCGGCCCCTCCACCTCGAAGAGGCCGAGGTGCGGATGGCGTCCCATCAGCACCATCTCCATGACCGAGTAGTCAAACGACAGGTGAGTTTCCTGCGGCACGATCGCCATCCGGGTGGCGAGCTCGCGCCGAGAGTAGGAAGCGAGCGCCCGGTCGTCGAGCGTGACCGTGCCGCCGGTGGGGCGGCGCATGCCGGCGAGCAGGGCGAGCAGCGTGGTCTTGCCCGAGCCGTTCGGCCCGAGCACGCCGAGGAGCGCCCCTTTCGGGATGTCCACCGACACGCCCGCCAGCACCGGCTGGCAGGCGTCGTAGGTGAAGGTGAGACTAGCGGCGCGTAGTAACACGCAGACCCACGTAGACCGTGCGGCCGAGAGCGGGGTAGCCGAAGACGTCTTCGTAGCGTTCGCCGAAGAGGTTGGCGACGCGTCCGTAGAGCGTGACGTAGGGAGCCAGCGCGATCGCCGCGCCGGTCGTGACGACGACGTAGCCGTCGTTCTCGAACAACCCGCTGAAGGTGCCGAAGTTGGGCTCGACATCGAGCGTCGTGCCGCGCATCGCAGCGGTGGCGAAGGCCTGCGCGCGGCCGTGCGCGTAGGCCAGGTCGACGCTGCCCTGGTGCCGCGGACGGCGCAGCAGGCGGTCGCCGACGGTGAACGGCGGCGGGGCCTGGTCGGTAGCTCCATCGACGGCGAGCACTTCGCTGTCGAGGAAGGTGTAGGTGCCGCGCGCGCTCAGCCCGGCGATCGGGCGCCACGCCAACGCGAGTTCGGCGCCGCGGGCCCGGGCGTTGGCGATGTTGTCGGTCGTGAAGCGGCTGGTGGCGCTCAGCCGGCCCACCGACACGATCAGGTCGTCGTAGGCGTTGTGGAACCACGTGGCATCGAGCTGCACCGCGCCGCCCGCGAGCGTCTGCGTGACGCCGGCCTCGACGCTGCGGCTGCGTTCCGGCTGCAGCCCGGGATTGTTCGTGAACGCGATCTCGAAGGCATCGGGTGGCCGGATGCCGGTGCCGGCGGCGGCGCGCAGGCGCGTGGACGCGCCGCGTCCATCGCGGTCGGGCACGGCCATCACACTCGCCGTGACCTTGGGATTGAGCGACGTGATGGTGTCGGCCGCAAACGATGGACGGGACGTGTAGGGCGACGGATCGCCGGCCAGCTCGTCGCGCCTGATGCGCTCGGCGCGCGCGCCAGCGCTGACGGCGATCCGATCGTTCGGCTGCCAGCGCGCTTCGGCGAAGCCCGACAGCGCGGCGCGCTGGACCGGAATCGGCGCGGCGCCGTCGGTGACGTACGTGCTGTCGCCATGCTCGCGCAGCCCGTCGACGCCAGCGCTCATGGCCACCGTCGGCCACAGCGCCGCGTCGATCTGCACGCGGCCGTGCGATCGGCCGGTAGCGCCACGCGAGTTCGAGAACGGGGCGCGGAATTCGAGGTCGTAGTCGGCCGTGTCGGCATCGGCGCGCAGGCGCACGCGGCTAGCCGGTCCGCCCAGCGCCTGCGTGAACTTGAGCGCGCCGGTGCGACGACGGGTGAGGCCGCGCGAGTCGCGATCGACGCCGAAGAAGTTGCCGGCTGGATTCGAGCCGTAGGGTCCGGGGGATCCGCGGTCGGTGGCGACGAACTGCACCGTGCCCATCAGGTCGGTGCCGGCCGCGTGCCGCCAGCCGAGCGTGCCGGCGAGCTGCTGCACGTAGCCGTCGTCGTTGCTCACCGTCGTGCCGTCTGAGGCCTTGCCCGTGAAGCCGTCGTCGCCGTCGTAGGCGCCACTTGCCGCGCCGTACCAGCCGCCGGCACCGCCGCGCACCGCGGCCCGTCCAGTGCGCGCGGCGCGCCCACCGATCTCACCAGAGGCACTCGCTCTCAGCGGGCCGCCGCGGGCGGTGATGATCTGCACCACGCCGCCGATCGCGTCCGAGCCGTGCAGGGCGCTCTGCGGCCCGCGCACGACCTCGATCCGTTCGGCGTCGGCGATCGGCACCTGCGACAGGTCGAGGCCACCGCCGAAGGCGTTGGCTTGCACCCCGTCCACGAGCACCAGCGTGAAGTCGGACTCGCCGCCGCGCGGGAAGACCGAGGTGACGCTGCCGGGGCCGCCGCTGCGCGCGATGGCGAAGCCGGGCACGAGGCGCAGCGCGTCGCCAAGCGTGGTCGTCTGCCGCGCCAGGAGCTCCTCGCGGGTGATGACGGAGATGCTGTCGGGCGCAGCCGAGAGCGGCGCGTCGACCAGCGACGCGGTGACGGTGAGTGTTTCGTTGACCGCTCGCACCGCCAGGGTCAGACTCACATCGGCGCCGCCGGCCTGAACATGCTGGGCCGAGCCGTCCATGCCCGGCGCCCACGCGCGTACCGCGAAGGTGCCGGCCGGCACCTCCACGGAGAAGCGTCCGTCGGCATCGGCCACCGCGGCGACCGGGACGGCCAGAGCCCCCGAGACGGCCACGTGGGCCCCAGGAACGGGCTTGCCGTCAGGACCGAGCACCCGGCCGCGCAGCACGTCGGCGTGAGCCACGCCGGCGGTGAGCAGGCAGGCGGCGGCGACGGCCCCGAGGCAGCGCAGGCGGTCGTGAATCCGGATGGGGGGTCGAGCCGTCGTAAGAGGCGGCGCGCAGACGTGAAGCATGGGCCCTCCCTCGGCGTTATCCGCGCCGAGCCGCCCTGCCAGAGGGCGGTAGAAGAACGTGGGCCCGTGGAGGAGGTCTCCTGACTTGCGGATCAGCGCGCCACGTCCGCGTCTTCCCGCCGCAGACGCCGCCTGGCGCCAATCGGCAGTGACGGGCTGGTCAGCGACCAGCCATTGAACGTGCGCTCCCCGCTTACAGTGGCGGAACCGTGTGGGGCTTGCACCCAACTTCCCTGATCAGCCACGGGATCGCGTCGATTTTAAGACCCAAGTATACCGCCGATTGCAGCGTCACATGGAGTTTGCGTAGAATACGGCGTTTGTGTTTCGATGTCATCGGCCCGCCTGCCGGCTGGCCGACCGAGAGGATTCAGATGAGCAAGAGTTCGACCGTGACCGTCCGCGAAACCCCGGTGGAGGCGGTTGCCCGCGCCACGACTGGTGGCCTCGTCATCCACGGTGAGAACTTCGTCATCGACACAGACGAGCGCCTCGAGCTGGTCGATTTGACCGACCGCGTCATGGAGTACGTGCGGAAGTTCAAGATCAGCGAAGGCATGATCACGCTCTGGTCGATGCACACCACCTGCTCGCTGTTCATCAACGAGTTCCAGAAGGCGCTGCTCTCGGACATCCGCCGCTTTCTCGAAGAGATGGTCGTGCGCGACACCTACTACAAGCACAACGACCCCGAACACTCGGACTGCGACCGCATGAACGCCGACTCGCACCTGCGCGCCATGCTGCTCGGCCACTCGATCACGCTGCAGATCAGCGGCGGCGAAGTGGTGCTGGGGCAGTGGCAGCGCATCCTGATGGCCGAGCTCGACGGTCCCCGTTCCCGCACCCTGCGCGCGCAGGTGTGGGGCGTGTCGTAGGAACAGTCTCGGGACCCGGGTCGCGGGACTCGGGCAGCACCTGATGCGTGAACGACTGCGAGCGGCCGGACTCAGCGACATCGTCGAGAAGCTCGAGGCCCGTGAACGCCTGAGCTTCGACGACGGCGTGCGGTTGTTCGAGACGCCTGAGTTCCTGGGCGTCGGTTGGCTCGCCAATCGCGAGCGCGAACGTCGGCACGCGGGCCGCACCTACTTCAATCACAACCTGCGGCTCGAAGCCACGAACGTGTGCGAGGCCTCGTGCCTCTTCTGCTCCTTCGCCCGCCTGACACCAGACAAACCCGGCGCCCACACCAAGTCGGCGGAGCAGATGTTCGACCGGCTGCGGGCCCGCGCCAACGAAGCGCTCACCGAAGTCCACATGGTGAACGGCCTGCACCCGGGCTTGCCGTTCAGCTACTACACCGACCTGCTGCGTGGCCTGAAGCGCATCCGTCCCGGTATCCACCTGAAGTGCTTCACCGCGGTGGAGATT
>JBDTWC010000145.1:0-6441 GCA_040006875.1 Acidobacteriota bacterium
TCGATCCTGTGCCCATCGCCGCGGATCTCCCTCGCCTATACGAGCACTATTACACGCACCGTCCAGTTACCACGCCCGCCGCCGAAGGCCTCTCCAGTCTCTATAACGAGGCTCTTCAGGCTGTCGCCAGCCGCCGACTTGGCTACCCGGCTGTAGCGACGCGTCCTCTTTCGATGCTCCTGTCCTACGTGCTTGGCGCGCATCCAGGCCGGCGCGGCGAGGCACTCATGCGCCTCCTCTTCCTGCCGCGCTCAGTGGGAACGCGGGTGCTCGAGGTCGGCTTCGGCGACGGGCGAACCTTGCGTCGTCTGTCACGTCTCGGCTGGGAGGCCGTCGGCGTCGAGTTCGATCCGGTCGCCATCGAACAGGCGCGTGCCTCGGGGATAAAGGCTTTGCCCGGCGCTTTGGAGGATCAAGATCTGCCCGTGCAATCGGTCGATGCGGTCCTGGCAGGACACGTCATCGAACATCTCGCCGATCCCCTTGCCATGCTGGTGGCGGCCAAGCGAGTACTGACCGTGGGCGGCACTCTGATCCTGGTGACGCCGAATGCCGTGTCGCCGGGACATGCCTGGTTCAATGGAGATTGGCGCGGCCTCGAACCGCCACGTCATCTGAATATCTTCACTCGCGCGTCTCTGGCGGCACTGGTGGAGCGCGCCGGCTTCTCTGTGGTCAGCAACCAAGGCACGGGAAGAAGCCAGGGCATACTCCGGCCCAGCTTCGATCTCCGCCGGCATCGGCGCCGAAGTCGTCCGATGAATGGGGCGATCTCACTCAAGAATCGCCTACTGTTCGAGGCCCTCGAGGTCATGCAGGCCGGTTGGGCTGCCGTGGATCACGATCGCTGCGAGGAGATCGTGCTCGTAGCACGCTCGACCGACCGCGCGATGTGAGACACTCAGGTTCGCTGCTCGACCAATCTTGCTCGGGTTTTCATTCCAAAACTCATGTCGCACTCCGCCGGACAAGCTCTGAAGCACAAGCGTGGATGGAAGGCCGCAGTGCCCATGTGGATGCGACGGGCATTGCGCGCGCCCTTGCTGCGCACCATCGATGTCTTCGAGTCGGCGTTCGGTCTGACCGACCCACTCGTGCCCCCGCGGGCCGTGCGCTTCGTGGGCAGCGGCGACTTTCGCCGTATCGGCGAGCAGTACGCGGCACTATTCCAGCAGCACGGCCACATCGGCCACGACAGCGTCGTGCTCGATATCGGCAGCGGCATCGGGCGTATGGCCGGTCCTCTCACTCGCGTCATCGGCCCGGGCGGACGCTACGAAGGATTCGATATCGTCGCGTCTGGGGTCGAGTGGTGCCAGCAGCACATCACCCCGCGCTATCCACAGTTCCGCTTCCAGCTAGCTGACGTCCACAATCCGGTCTACCACCCCGGCGGTCGGCAGCAGGCCCACGAGTACCGGTTTCCCTTTCCTGATGCAACGTTCGACTTCGTGTTTGCGACCTCGGTGTTCACGCACATGCTGAGCCGCGACGTGGCCAGGTATCTAGCCGAGATCGCTCGGGTGCTCCGGCCGGGTGGGCGCTCGTTGCTTACATGGTTCGTGATTGACGATGGCGTGCGCCAGCGTAGCGCCGCTGGTCAGGCCGAGTTCGCGTTCGCGCACCGCCACGATGGATGCTTCGTCGAGATCGCCGACCGTCCGGAGGAAGCCGTGGGCTACGAAGTCAGCGAACTGCGGCAGCTCTATCAGCAGGCTGGACTGCAAGTGATCGATCCCATCCTCTACGGACAGTGGAGCGGCCGTAGCGACTTCACCGACCACCAGGACATCGTGCTGGCCGCCCGCGAGCGCGCTTGAATAAGCCTCACGCTGGCGGATCAGCGTGGAGTTGTGGCGTTGCCCTGGTGACCTGGTAGCAATTGACGAACGCGACGGGCAAGAAGATCACCCACACGTAGTCATATTTCTCAAGGTACGGGTTGGTCGCATTCGCGATCAGGAACGATGCCGTGCCTACGAAGGTAGCGACCATGCTCGGGGCCTCGATCCATCCGCTGCGGGCAATCTCGTATCCCTTTACGCCGATCCACGCGACGCCGGACGCATAGGCCAGCAGGCCTACCAGGCCAGTGTGATACAGCAGGGCCATGTAGGACAGCTCGTACGCCCACGGCGTCTCCACGGATCGAATCACTCCGGGCGCTGCCGCGCCATGGCCAGAGCCGAGGAAGGGATCGGCCAACCATCCCGTAACGAGCGCGCCGAGTTGGTCGCGTCTGAGCATTGCGACAGGATCGGTGTTGAACTCGAACCCGGTGCTCACCATCCTGACGAAGCCACGAGGCGACAGGCCGCCGAACGCCCCGAGCGACACCCCGACAATCACGGCCAGGGCCAGTGCTCCCCACAGCGCGCGCGCGACCAGGCTCCGGCTCGCGCGCTTGTGAGCCGGAATCAGCCACGACCTGAAGAAGAGTGCCAAAGCCGGAGCGATGGGCAACAGGATGAGAAGCGCGCGCCGACCGGTGAGCAGTACCGTGAGGATGTTGAGCCCGAGTGAGACCCATAGCGTGCGCCTGGTCACTGGGCCGCCGGCGGCAGGGAAGACGAGAAGCGCCGCGATCAGAAACGGAGTGATGAACAGAAGCGACGAAATCGAATAGAGGTTGAACTCGACATAGGAGCCGTAGAAGCCGATCGCTTGGCCCTGGTCGAACGCGACGTAGAGGACGTCGGGCCAGTAGTGCAACTCGTGCAGGACGAAGACGAGGCTGTAGACAGCGATGGCGTTGGCGCCGATCACCACGATGCGGATCAGGCCGCGAAGGACTACTTGACTCGCTGCTCCGGCCACCAGCACGGTATAGGCGAGCGGCCAGGTCACATAGACGTTGAACATGGCGAGTGCACCGGGCGCTCCGTTCAGCACTCCACGCAGGACGAACAGCGCGCCCAGAGCGGCAAAGCCCAGGCTCATCGCAACGACCCGACGGTCGAGAAAGATGCGGTCGCGCAGCATGGCGTCAGCGGCGATGCCTGCCAGCACCGTACCGAGCAGCCCCGCCTTGAGGGCCTGATACGCCGTGGGCAAGAACAGCATGACGAAAAACAGGAAGTAGGCGGTCCACCGCACGGCATTCGCCGCCGCGATGAGCGCAGCCGTCGAGGGCCGTGGGCGGGCGTTCGTCAATTCCATCGGCTTACGTCCAGGGTGCTGGCTCAGTCCCGCCGCGCCGGAATACCAGCTCCGTCAGGGGCGGAGCAGCAGCGGCGACAGAAACTGGATCACCAGCACGGCCAAACAGGCTGCGAGGCCTCCCGCGAGTGCCGCCAGGGCGACCGCCGACACGATTGGGGTCGCGGTTTTCACGGTTGGCGGTAGTGCGGGATCGACGAGCTGCAATTGGGCGCCCCGACTTCCCACCCTGATTCGAGCTTCCGAGTCTCGAATGGACAGGTCGGCATAGACCTTGAGGGCGGTCTCGTACTCAGCTTGGAGCCGGGAGACGGCGAGGTCGCCCTCATAGAGCCTGCCGAGCACGGGCAGTTCCTTGTCCAGACGCTTCTGGTCGACCAACAGATGGCGCTCGCTTTCGAGCCCCGCCAGTTTCGCGCTGCTCTCACTGACCTGCTGCTCGAGCGAGGCATGGGCCGGATTCGCTTGCTCGTCCGACATGGTGAGGCCGAGAAGTGGCGCGCCGGGAGCCCGCTCCCGAGCGGCCTCCGCAAGGGCCGGCTCGTGATCGATCGTCCGCCGCGTCGTGATCAGCTGGTTGCTACTGGCAAGAGCTGCCGCGGAGCGAGCCAGGAAGGATCGCTCGTTCTCGATGGACGCTTGCAGTTCGATCAAGCGGCTGCGCGCGTCCAGAGCGCCATCGGCGTCCCTCTGAAGCGCTTCCACTTGGAACCGCTGCTTGGTCGCGACCAGTTCCTGGCGCACGTGCTCGAGGCGCACGCTCGCCTCGTCGAGCTGACTCCTGATGTAGTCGCGAGCCTCGACCACCTCTTCCTGGTTGATACGCTTGTTGAGAGCGATCGCGCGCGACACGATGGCGTTGGCGACCTTGGCGGCGAGCTCGGCATCGGCGAGTCTGACCCGCACCCGAAGGAGATTGGTCCCTGCCACCTGATCGACTGAGAGGACGCTTTGGATGAGCGCGTCCGCCGGGATTGGCCCAGACGAACTGCCCCACACATAGCGCGGCTCGGCGACCAGGCCGAAATCCTTCACGATCTCCGCCGCGATGGTCTTGTTCTCGAGCAGCGGCCTGAAGTTCTCGGCGCGCGCCGGCTCGACCTGATCACCCGACTTGGATTCGATTGCTCGAACGACTGCCGTCGCTTCGTAAGGCGAGCGGAGCGAAAGGACGTATCCGAGCGTCACGACAGCAGACGCCAGCGCCACCGCTACCAGGCGAAAGCGGGCTCGCCACAAGGGCAGGACCACGTCTCTCACAGACAGCTCTTGCACGGCGCCAGCCTCTGAAACGGATGCACCGTGTGAAAGCTCCTGCCGCCGCTCGAGAGAGTCCATGTCGATGTGCCAGCAACTCTATCCCAACGCTGCGCAGGGCGGCAATGCGCCGGCCAACATTCGTCGCCGTGTGGCTACAGGTCCTGCGCTATCCTGGCTCCATCACTGTTGTCGCTCCGCCGTCCAAGCCCGGCCAGTCGCCATGACGCCGTCGCTCGACATTGTCATCGTCAATTGGAACGCGGGTCCGCTGCTCCGTCAGTGTCTTGTCTCGATGAGCGAAGCGCGGGCCGCGACCTTCAGCCTCGCTCGCGTGATCGTGGTCGACAACGCGTCGAGTGACGATTCCCTCGACCAGCTAGCCGCACTGCCGATTCCCCTGACTGTCGTTTGCAACCAATCCAACCGGGGTTTCGGCGCCGCGTGCAATCAGGGCGCGAGCCATGGCGACGCGCCCTACGTGCTGTTCTTGAATCCCGATACGGTACTCGGGCCAGAATCACTCTCGATTCCGTTGGCGTATCTGGAGGAACCTGCGCACGCTGACGTCGGGGTCGTCGGCGTGCAGTTGGTCGACGGCCGCGGCCAGGTGGCGCGATCCTCGGCTCGGAAGCCCACACCGGCGATGATTGCCGCCCGCATTCTCGGTCTCGATGTGTTGTTTCCGCGGCGTGTGCCCCTGCTGTTCATGACGGATTGGGACCACCAGTCGACGCGCGACGTCGATCACGTAATCGGAGCCTTCTACCTCATTCGCCGCGACCTGTTGTGCCGGCTCCAGGGATTCGACGAGCGATTCTTCGTTTATCTCGAGGACCTGGATATGTCGGTGCGCGCGCAGCAGGTCGGCGCGCGCGTCGTCTACCTGTCAACCGCGCAGGCCGGCCACATCGGCGGCGGCACGTCGGACCGAGTGAAGGCATCGCGCATCGCCTATTCATTGCACAGCCGAATTCTCTATGGATTCAAGCACTTCACCCGCGGGCAGGCCATGTCGTTGGCGGCCGGAACGTTGATCGTCGAGCCGTTCCTCCGGATCGCTCGGGCTGTGGGCCGCGGTAGCCGCGAAGAGTTCAAGGACACGGTCGTTGGCTACATCCGCCTCTGGGGACGAGTCTTTGCGCACCTGGCCCAGCGCCGCCGACCCGTAGCGCACTGACCAGGGCGCCTTTCCCAACCATTGGCATTCGGGCCATGATGTAACCGGCCCTTCGCTGATCGGCCCGTAGCGCATCATGTGCGGCCTCGCCGGATTCTGGCATCCCAACTCACAAGCGACCGACGGCCAGCTGCGTGACGCGGCCGGCCGGATGACCGACGCCATCGCCCATCGCGGTCCTGACGATCAGGGCACGTGGGCCGACGCGGCCGCCGGCGTCGTGCTCGGCTTCCGTCGGCTCGCCATCCTCGATTTGTCGCCCACCGGTCACCAGCCGATGCTGTCGCCGGATGGCCGCTACGTCGTCGTCTTCAACGGCGAGATCTACAACTACCAGGACCTGCGCGGCGAGCTCGAGAGCCACGGCGCCCGCTTCCGCGGCAGCTCCGACACCGAGGTGATGCTGGCCGGGATCGAACGTTGGGGCCCGGCCGCGACCTTCGCGCGTCTGTGGGGCATGTTCGCCATCGCGCTCTGGGACCGCGAGGAGCGCACCCTGTGGATCGCGCGCGACCGCCTGGGCAAGAAGCCGCTCTACTACGGGTGGGCGAGCGGCACGTTTCTCTTCGGGTCCGAGCTGAAGGCGCTGCGCGCGCACCCGGCGTGCCCTACGCGCGTGTCGGCGCAGGCGCTCGCGTCGTTCCTGCGCTTCGCCTACGTGCCGAGCCCGCACTGCATCTACGAGGGACTGCACAAGCTCCTGCCCGGGTCGTACGCCCGGATCCGCAACGGCGAAGCGCAGGTCACGCGCTACTGGGATCCACGCGCCGTGGCTACCGAGGGACTGGCGCACCCCTCGTCGTCTGATGACGGCGCCGCCATCGAGCAACTCGACGCGCTGCTCC
>JBDTWC010000146.1:0-6374 GCA_040006875.1 Acidobacteriota bacterium
ACCGGCCAGTTCTCGCCGACCACCCGGTACCGCGATTACGCGATCAGCCGCGACCTGATTCACTGGGAGAGCCAGTCCAGCACGCGCGCCGACGGCGAGACGGGGCGACGCTATCAACGCCACGAAGCGCAGGGAACGTCGGCGATGTTGTTCGCGCGGCTGCGCAGCGACGACAGGGCATTTTGGTTTCTTGGGCCGGCCAGTTACGTGAAGCACGAGGGCGAGTTGCCAATGGCGATCACGTGGCGCCTCGAGCATCGACTCCCGGGCGACCTATTCGCCCAGTTCGCGGCAGCAGTTGCCTAATTCGCTGGGCGAGAAAATGCGCATGGCCAGCGGGGCTTGGCCGGCAACGCTCACGGCGGGCTCAACCTGGAAGAGTTCCGGAGGCTCGCCCCACGTGTGGCCTTTGGCGCGCTTCTCGTGATTGACGCTACACTGGAAGCGCCCAGGAGCCTGCGCCGCATGGAAGATCTCGTCACGACCAAGCGCGAACAGATATTGCGGGTCGCCCGTCAGCATGGCGTCACTGCCGTGCGCGTGTTCGGCTCGATGGCGCGCGGCGATGCCGGACCGACCAGCGACGTCGATCTGCTGGTTGACGTGGGTCCCCATCCCAGTGCCTGGTTCCCCGGGGGCCTGGTGGCCGACCTTGAACAGTTGCTCGGCCGTCGTGTGCAGGTGGTCACCGAGCGAGGGCTGGACGAGCTGCTCAGCGACCGTGTGCGAGCCGAGGCCGTGCCTCTGTGAAGGACGACCGGGTCTACCTGAGCCACGTCCTGCGCTGCATCGCGCGCATCGAGGGCTACACGGCCGGTGGCCGCGCCGCGTTCTTTGCCTCACACCTGATCCAAGACGGTGTGATCCGCAACCTGCAGACATTGGCTGAATCGAGCCAGCGGCTAGGCGACGGAATCAAGGCGTCGAGACCAGAAGTGGATTGGAGGGGCTTGTCCGGTTTCCGAAATGTTCTGGTGCACGACTATTTGGGTGTTGATCTCGACCTGGTGTTTCGCATCGTGGAACACGACGTGCCGCGGCTGAAGCGAGCGTGCCTGGATGCGCTTGAAGCGTTGTCTGGCCCAAGCTAAGCCCGATCGATCCCTCCCTGTGGGAACGGCTGTTCCTCCCCCGTGGGTGTCGCCGCCGTCTCCTCCACGTCTCCAAAACTCCGGTGGGATCCCGAGGACCGCTGAGGACGGCCGCGGAGAAGTCGATGCCCGCAAGCCGTTGAGAATCAAACTCTTATCGCCAGAAGTCGCGCGCCATCAACTAGTTAGAAAGACGCACTCTTAGAATTCGAATCCCTGCCTCACCGCCAGTATTTTCGCCGGATTCATTGGACATTTCGTCGATTTTGGCACTTTCTCATCCAAATCTCGAATCCCTGCCTCACTGCCGCATAAATCTTCCTCTGCGCTGGACTTAGTGGCGGAGACCGTCCCCCGTCTCGACCAGGTCTCCAAAACTCTGCAAGGCGCGGAGCGCCTGAACCCTTCCCGCCGACCTCCAGCATCCGAATCGCTGCAGCCAGCGCCGTCGCACCCCGTGCACCGAGCGCTGACATGTTGGTGCTCACCCAGAATTGAACATCCCGCTCGTTGGACACTAACCTGGCGGCGTAGCGCCAGAAGCCTCATAGGATGGTCACCGCCGCCTAGCAGCCCGTGGTTAAAGGGATCGACACGGCCGTGAGGGCGTACTACGATGCGCCATGGCCATGGGACGGCGGAAGAACCAAGGACGCACGCCGGAGATGTGGATCGCGACGCACACGCTGCCGCAGTCGCCAGGCCACCCGTTCTACCAGGCCCTGAATCGCGCGCTCGAGGCCGAGGGCTTCGACCCGTTCGTGGAGGCGCAGTGCGCGCCGTTCTACGCGGCGACCGTCGGCCGCCCCAGTCTGCTCCCGGGCCGCTACTTCCGGCTGCTGCTGATCGGGTACTTCGAGGGCCAAGACTCTGAGCGCGGCATTGCGTGGCGCACGGCCGACTCGCTCTCGCTGCGCGCGTTCCTGAGCCTCGGCCTCGAGGAGGCCACGCCCGAGCACTCGACGATCGCGCGCACGCGCCGCCGGATCGATCTCGAGACGCACCGCGCGGTCTTCACCTGGGTGCTGCAGGTGCTGGCCCAGGCGGATCTCGTCAAGGGGTTCACCGTGGGCGTGGATGCGACGACGCTCGAGGCCAACGCGGCGCTGCGCACCATCGTGCGGCGAGATTCGGGCGAGCGCTACGACGCGTTTCTGACGCGGTTGGCCGTGGAGTCCGGCATTGACACGCCGACGCGCGCGGACCTCGCCCGGCTCGACAAGACGCGGCCAAAGAAAGGCCGCAACACTGACTGGGAGCACCCGCACGATCCCGACGCGCGCATCACGAAGATGAAAGACGGCCGCACGCATCTCGCGCACAAGGCCGAGCACGCCGTCGACATGGACACCGGCGCGGTGGTCGGCGTCACGGTGCAGGGCGCGGACGAGGGCGACACGACGACGGTGTGCGACACGCTGGTCGAGGCGGCCGATGAACTCGAGGCGGTCGCCGCCGCGACGGACGGTCGCACCGGCGTGATCGAGAACGTCGTCATGGACAAGGGCTATCACAGCAACCATGTGCTGGTCGGCTTGACGGAGGCCGGCTTCCGCACGTTCGTCGCGGAGCCGGCACGGGGGCGCCGCCGCTGGCGCGGCCAGCCCGACGCGCGCGCCGCGGTGTATGCGAATCGGCGCCGCATCACCAGTGCGCGCGGGCGGGCGCTGCAACGCCAACGCAGCCTCCGTCTCGAGCAACCGAACGCGCACCTCTACGAGACCGGCGGGATGCGGCGCACGCACCTGCGCGGCCACGCGAACATCACGAAGCGGCTCCTGGTGCACGTCGCCGCGTTCAATCTCGCGCTGCTCATGCGCCACATCGGCGGCGTCGGCACCCCGCGGGGGCTCCAGGGCCGCGCCGCGCGCGCCGCGGCGGTCCTCGTGGCGTTCTGGACCGTGCTGGTCGCACGGATCCGCCACTGGTGCGCCCCCGTGCGCACCGGATCGACATCGATCAGAATCGCCTCGCGGCCGGGATTCCGACCCGTGGACCTTTTAGGACCGCCTTTTACCACGGGCTGCTAGGGCTTGAGGAAGCGATCGAAGTACTCGGTGAGCTTCCGAAAGAAGTAGATGGCGTAGTGCTCCCTCGCCGACCAGGCGTGCGTGGCCGCCGGCGCCGTGGCGAGGTCGAAGTCCTTGCCGAGCAGCATCAGGCGCTCGGCGAGCGCCATCGTGGTGCGGAACGGCACGACGTCGTCCATGAGCCCGTGGATGATGAGCAGGTGGTCGCGCAGGTCGGCGCCGAGCGCGAGCGCCGAGCCGCGCACGAACGCATCGGGGTGCGTGTCGGGCGCGCGCGTGATGGCCACGTCGTCGGGACCGAACGCGTGCGGGTCGAGCGCGAGCGCGCCGGCCACGCCGGCCGCGAACACCCCGGGGCGTTTGAGCAGCGCGTAGACGCTCAGCAGGCCGCCGTAGCTGCTGCCCCAGATGCCGATGCGCTGGCCGTCCACGTAGGGCAGCGCCTTCAGGCCATCGACGACCGCCTGCAGGTCGTCGAGATCCTTCCCGCCGTAGTCCATCAGGAACGCCTCGCGGAACCGGCGCCCGTAGCCCACGCTGCCCCGCACGTCCACCTGCACGACGATGTAGCCGCGCTGCACCAGGTACTGCTGCAGAGTGCCGGTGAGCCCGCCCCAGCGGTTGCGCACGGTGTTCGAGTAGACGGGGCCGAAGATCACCGGATGGCGCCTGGTGCGATCGAGATCCACGGGTTCGAGGATGCGCGCGTGCACGTCGAAGCCGTCGACGCGGTTCGTGAACGTCTGATAGCGCGCGAGCACCCAGCGACGCTGCGCAAATTCCGGCGGCGGCGACGTGGTCACGCGGCGCAAGAGGGCACCCGGCCGCGCCTCGCCCACGAGCAGCTCCGGCGGCGTGACGTCGTCGGACCACAGCGACGCCAGACGGCGTCCGTCGGGCGACACCACCGGCACATGCACCCCCGGCAGCGACGTGAGCGCTACCGGAGCGCGGTCGCCCTCTGCCAGCCGGTAGACATGCCGTTCGTACGGGCCACTGGCCGTGCCCGTGAAGAAGAGCGCGTTGGTGCCGGCATGCGCGATCACGGTGGCTGCGCCCCGCTCACCGGCCACGTCCCACGTGTCGGGCGTGAGCGCAGACGGCGCCGGAGCGGCGGCATCCGGGTCGATCGCGAAGAGCTGATCGCGCTCGCCCAGGTCGGCCACCACGACGATCCGCCGGCCGTCGGCGTGCCACCTCGCGACATACGCCGGGTAGATACGCGAATCACGACGGTCGTGCCAGACGAGCCGCGGCGTGGCGCGGCCGGGCTCGACCACGTAGAGCCATCGCTCGGCGCCCGTGTCGGCGACCTGGTCGATGAGCAGCCGGCCCGAGGGCGACCACTGGAAGTCGCTGATCCCGCGCCGGCCCGGCGCCTCGAGCGCCAGTGGCTCGATCGCCCGCGACGGCAGGCGCAGCAGCGACAGCGTCCGCCGTTCGTTCTCGTCGCCGGGATACCCCCGCCGCAGCTCGCTCACGACCGTCTCGGTGCCGAGATACGACGGAAACGGCACGGCGCGCAGGTGACGCCGATCCGAGGCATGGAACACGATCGTCTGCCCATCGGGCGCCCACGCGTACGGCAGCCAGTCGGCGCCCCACACGCCGGTGCCGACTTCCCGGTCGGGCTTGTTGTAGGTGCCGAGCGGCACGCGGCCAATCCCCGCCACGCCAATCGACGTGAGGCGCTCTGGCGCGCCCGTGTCGCGCGTCCACATCCACAGGTCGCCGTCGCGCAGGAACGACACGCGCGTGCCGTCGGGCGAAAGCGACACGTCCGACACGCCGTCGCCCACCGGCACCCGTTGGGGCGCGCCGCCGGCGGCCGCGACGCTGAAGAGATGACCGCGATGCACGACCAGCAGCGCGCCGTCGGCCGTCCAGAGCAACTCGCTGGCGCCGCCCCGGGCGCGTGCCGCTGCCCGGGCGGCCAGGGCGTCGGTCGTGTCGCCCGGCGGCGGCTCGGGCGCAGGGTCGGTGCGCTGCAGGTCGGTCACGCGGCGCAGACCCGTGCCATCGGCGCCGACGGTCCACACGTCGCGGTAGGGCCAGCCGGCGTCGTTCCACAGGAACGCCAGGCGCGTGCTGTCGGGCGACCACGTGGCGGCCGCAGGAGCGGTGCCAATCAAGCTGGGCAGCCCGGCCACGCGCTCGACGGTGAGCGGGCTCGGCGGCGCCGGTTGACTCGTGGCGATCGACGCCGACGCCGCGCTGCCAAGGGTCACAACGACGACAAGAGCTGGAAGACGGGACATGCGTTCTCACGATAATCCGGATGCCAGGCTCGCGTCGCGTGCATCCAGGCGGCCCCGGCTGGCTCCGTCGTGCACCGTCGGGTAGACTGGCCCGCGATGCGCCACCCACTGGCTTCCCTGATCGTCGGCGTCACGCTGACGCTCGCCGGCACCGTCGCCGCTGCCGCCGCCGACCCGCTCGACGATCTCGCGCGCGACTTCTGGGCGTGGCGCGCGGCGACGCAGCCCTCGTCGGGCGACGACATCCCCCGCATCGATCGGCCGGACGGGTGGGTTCCCGACTGGTCGCCGGCGGCCGTGGCGGCGCGCCGCGTGACGCTGGCGGAACTGACGCGGCGTCACGGCGCCATCGACACGTCGGCCTGGCCGGTGGCGCGGCAGGTGGACTACCGCCTCATCGGATCCGCGCTGGGGCGCGTGCGCTGGGAACTCGACGGGGCGCCGGCCTGGCGGCGTGACCCCGCCTTCTACATCCAGCAGGCCCTCGGTCCCGTCTTCGACGTGCTGCTGCCGGTGCCTCCGGTGGGCGGGGCCCGTGCCGATCTCGTGCTCGCGCGGCTCGGTCGGGTGCCACAGACCATCGCGCACGCGAAGGCGAACCTCGACGATGCGCGCGCGCCCTTCGCCCGCCTGGCGATCGACACGCTCTCGGACATCGACACCCGGCTCGCGTCGGTGGCCCGGGAGCTCGACGCCGCCGTGCCGACGCATCGAGGGCGCTTCGCTGCGCCCGCGGCCGCCGCGGCGGCGGCCCTCGCGGACTTCCGCCGATGGCTCGAGACGCGCGCGCCGGCGATGAACGGCGACACCACGGTGGGACGCGAGGCCTACGTGCGGTTCCTCCGCGAGGTGGCGCTCGTGCCCTTCACCCCGGAGGAACTGCTGGCCATGGGCCGGCAGGAATGGGAACGGGCCGTGGCGTTCGAGGCCCTCGAGCAGGGGCGCAACCGCGCGCTGCCGCAGATGCCGATCTTCACGAGCGCGCAGGCGCAGAT
>JBDTWC010000147.1:0-6365 GCA_040006875.1 Acidobacteriota bacterium
CCACGACCGCGTCGTAGCCCGCGGCCATGGTGCGCACGAGGTCGAGTTCGTCGGCGGTGGACCTGTCCGACAGCTCCACCGCGGTGACGTTGCTCCACCGCTTGCGCAGCTCCGGCAGCAGGGTACGGCTGGGGGCGGCGATGCGCCAGTTCCCCGGGTAGTCGAGTACCGACAGATAGAGCACGCGCCCGGTGCGCGGCGTGGCCAGCGGCACGGCGCCGCGATCGTCCTTGAGCAGCGTCACCGCGCGCTCGGCGGTGACCCGGGCCGTATCGGCGGCCGCCCGCGTGCCTACCGCGGTCATGATGGCGTCGAGGTTCACGAGCCGCGAGCGCTGCAGGCCGAGCCGCGCCTTCTGGCCAAGCACGCGGCGCGCCGAGGTTTCGAGCCGCGCCCGCGTGAGCCGCCCGGTCGCCAGTGCCTCTTTCATGCCGGCCGCCGCGGCCCGCGGGTCGGGCGAGTCGAGCACCACGTCGGCGCCGGCTTCGATCGCCCTCACGGCGGCCTCGCCGGGATCGGCCAGTGCGTTCACCGCTGCCATGCGCATCGAGTCGGTGTAGATCACGCCCGCGAAATGCAGGTCGCCGCGCAGCAGTCCGCCGACGATCGCCCGGCTGAAGGTGGCCGGCCCGGGGGTCGGGTCGAGGGCCGGCATCTCCACATGCGCCACCATCGTGGCACCAGCGCCAGCCGCGATGCCGGCGCGGAACGGCGCCAGTTCCACGCGATCGAGCCGCGCGCGATCGTGCGGCACGGTGGCCAGGCCGAGATGAGTGTCCACGGCGGTGTCGCCGTGCCCTGGGAAGTGCTTCAGCGTGGCCACCACCCCGCCGCTCTGCAATCCGGCCACCACCGCGCTCACGAACGCGCCGACCTGCGCCGGATCTTCGCCAAACGAGCGGATGTTGATGACCGGGTTGCGCGGGTTGTTGTTCACATCGGACACCGGGGCGAAGTTCACGTGCACGCCGATGGCCCGCGACTCGATGGCCGACAGCCGCGCCGCTTCGCGCACGAGCGCCGGATCGCCTGCGGCGCCGAACGCCATGGCGCGCGGGAACGTCGTGGCCCCGTTGATGCGCATCCCCACGCCGTGCTCGAAGTCGGCGCTGATGAGCAGCGGCAGCGTCGCGAGGCTCTGCAGGCGGTTCAGGATCGCCGCCAGCTCCAGCGGTTGACCGAGGATCGTGGGCCCATAGGTGGCGTTGAGCAGCACCGACGGCACCGGGTCCACGCCGCCGAACGCGCAGAAGCCGCCGATGTGCACATCGCGCACCAGGGCCGCCAACTCTTCGAAGGTCGAGGAGTCGGCGCTCAGATAGGTGGAGTCGAGGCGGCCCATGAGCAACTGGCCGACGAGCTCCGCGTCGGTGAGCGTCTTCACCGTGTCTTCGACCCAGCGCGCAGTTCCCTGGTCGAGCGTGGCGGCAAACGTCGGCACGATGGGGGCCGCGGTCGCCACCGGTCGGGCCGGCCGGCGCTGCGCCCCGGTCGTGCCCTGGGCGCCAACGACCAGGCGCGAGCCCGAGGCACCGATGGCCATGACCACAAAAGCAAGACCGGCGAGGAAGATGCGACTCACGGTCGAATCATAGCGGGACACACGTGACACGGCACGCACGACCGCCAGGCACGCTCGACCCGGCACACCCCAGCCCCCAGGCCTGTTCTATGATCGCCCTGTGTCTCAGCAACAACACAAGGCCAGCGCGCCACTGTCGGTGCAGGTCGCGGTGCTCACGATCAGCGACACGCGCACGGCCGACACCGATACCAGCGGTGCGGCCATCGCGTCGCTGCTGGCAGGCGCCGGCCATCAGGTGTGCGCCCGTGGCCTCGTGACGGACGACCCGGCCGACGTCACGTCGTTCGTGGCCGCGCAGCTCCGCGGCGCGGCCCAGGTCATCATCACCACCGGTGGCACTGGCATCACGTCGCGCGATTCCACCTACGAGGCGATCAGCGAGATGCTCGAGAAGCGCCTCGATGGCTTCGGCGAGTTGTTCCGCATGCTGAGTTACGCCGACATCGGCCCGGCCGCGATGATGAGCCGCGCCTGCGCGGGCCTGGCGCGCGGACGCGTGGTCATCGCGCTGCCCGGTTCCGAGGGCGCCGTGCGCCTCGCGATGACCAAGCTGGTGCTGCCCGAACTCGGGCACCTCGTGCAGCAGGCCGCCAAGTAGATGCGGCCCTTCACTCACACGATCCCGTTGGCCGAGGCGCGCGCCGCCCTGACCTCTGCCTCGCAGCGCCTGGCTCGTACCGAACTGGTGGCTCTGCCTCACCTCACCGGACGCGTCGTCGCGCACGACGTCATCGCCGCTACCAACGTGCCGCCGTTCTCGCGCGCCATGATGGACGGCTACGCGGTGCACGCCGCCGACACCAGCGGCGCGCAGCCCGCGGCGCCGCGCACGCTGCTTCGCGTGGGTCGCGTCTACACCGGCGAGGTGCTGGCGCAGGCGGTCACCTCCGGCGAGTGCGTGGAGATCGCCACCGGTGCGCCGTTGCCGCCGGGCGTGGATGCCGTGGTGATGGTGGAGGACACGGCGGTGGATGACGGCGGCCGCGTCGACGTGCGCGCCGCAGTGCGGCCCGGTCAGCACGTGGGCCGCGCCGGCGCCGACATCGCGGTCGGTGCCGTGGTGCTGCGACACGGTGACGTGCTGTTGCCGGCTCGCGTCGGCGTCGTGGCTGCACTCGGACTGGCGGCGCTCGAGGTGGTGGCGCGGCCTCGTGTGGCGATCGTGTCCACCGGCAACGAAGTCGTGGCGCCGGGCGCCACTCTGGGCCCCGGGCAGATTCACGACGTCAATCGCCACACGCTGTCGGCGATCGTGGCGGCGCATGGCGGCGTGGCCGTGTCCCTCGAGGCGGCCGCCGACACCCACGAGGCGCTCGACACGGCCGTGAACGCGGCTCTCGAATGCGACCTCGTGGTGTTCTCGGGCGGCAGCTCCGTGGGCGAGCGCGACCTCGTGATCGACGTGCTCACCCGGCGCGGCACCGTGGTCTTTCACGGGATCGCCACCCGTCCGGGCAAGCCCACCGCATTTGGCGCGATCGACGGCGTGCCCGTGTTCGGCATGCCCGGCAATCCTGCGTCGTGCCTCACCAACGCCTACGTGCTGCTCGTGCCGTTCCTGCGCACGCTGGCCGGGTTGCCCGCCTACCAGCCACGCGTGGTGACGGCGCCGCTCGCCCGCACCGTGACGTCGAGCCTGGGCCGCACGCAGTTCTATACGGTGCGCCTGGTCGACGGCGTGGCCGAGCCGGCCTTCAAGGCCAGCGGCGACATCACGAGCATGGCGCACGCCGACGGCTACATCGAGATCGCCGACGACGTGGCGATGATCGCCGCCGGCACGCCGGTGGAGGTCGTGCTGTTCTAGCCGTCAGAAACTGAACAGCGACTCGAGCCACGCCGTGGTCAGGCGAGCGCCGCCGAACAGGTTCCGCACCACGTCACCGCCCGCCATGTGCGCGCCATAGGCGCGCAGCGTCCACCACCGGATCGGACGCCAGGTCACTTCGCCTTCCACGATCGCGCCGAGCTGCGTGGCGCCATTCGACGGGCGTGTCTGGAACCCGAAGTAGTTGCCGCTCCGCATCGTGGCGCCGCTGCCGGTGTACCACCCGTCGGCGCCGTGCGCCAGATCGACATGGTGGAGCGCGAGTTGCGCGTCGACGGAGGGCGCCGGCGACACGCGCACTTCCCCCCACGCATCGACGATGTTGCTGAGCGCATACGTGCTCGAGCGCGAGAACTGATTGCCGGAGGGGAGCATCGCGAAGAAGGTGCCGTGGCGGTCGTCGCCCGGATCGCGGTCGCCCGACGCGTAGTCCACCCCGGCGCGCAGCCACGGCCGCCACGGCGCCCCTGCCCACTGATGACCGCCCTGTGCGGCGAGCGCGTAGGCGCGATGCGACTGTCCATACCAGTCGCCGGCCTGGCCCGCTGTCCACAGCAGCACGTCCCAGCGGCGCGAGCCCTGCGGATAGGCGCCCGCGAGTGACCCGCCGACGGTGCCGATCCGGACGTCGGCACGGGTCGGCGCCGCCACGGCCGAGTTCGCCGACGAGCCTTGGTTGTCGGGACGGGTCGTGACTTGGCGGTCGTCGTCGTAGCCGTACGCGAAGGTCGTGAGCGCCGTGTGCCGCACGAGCCGCCCCGGGCGCGTGGTCACTTCCGCGGCAACGACGCGCACGTGATACATCGCCAGGTTCGCCGATTCCTCGTAGGTGCCCTGCGTCGGCACTGCGGCCGTGAGCGTGGCGCGCCAGCCGTCACGCACGACGCCGCCACGCAGCCCGTCCCACGCACGCTGATACAGCGACCACTCCATGTCGCCGAGCAGACGACCGTTGAGCGAGCCGCGCGTGAGCGTGTCGATGGTGGCATCGCCCGACGCGGGTTCGTCGGCGGCGGCGCGGGAAAAGCGTCCGGCTTCGAGCCACGACGCGCCGGCGGCGCGCTTGAACGTAAGGCTCAAGCCACGCAGGTAGAACTGGTAGCTGAACGTGCCGTTGGCCTGAAAAAAGTAAGCGCCGCCCGTGCCGAGCAGGCCGGGGCCAATCGCGCCGGTGGGGAGATTCTCGAGCCGCACGTACTGGATGGCGCCCCGCAGGGCCCAGCGCGAGCCGTCGTACCGCGCACCCAGCGTGGACCTGTTGCCGGCAAACACGTAGTCGGGATGCACGCCCCCGCCCACGCGCGGCTCGAAGAAACGCCACAGCTCCGCGCGGGTCAGGTTCCGCACGACGAACGTGGTGTCGCCAGCCGCGGCTGACGCCGGCGCTGTCTGAAGCGCCGGCGCAACCTGCGCGTGTGCCGGCGGCGCGGCGCACACCGCCATCAGCATCAGGCGGATGACGCGGGCGCGCACGGGCTACGCCTCTAGCCTTTGAGGCGCGTGTTCACTTCGTTCCAGTTGGCCACGTTCCAGAACGCGGCCAGGTAGTCGGCGCGGCGGTTCTGGTACTTCAGGTAGTAGGCGTGTTCCCACACGTCGACGCCGAACACGGCCTTCTTGCCGTCCATGAGCGGGTTGTCCTGATTGGGCGTGCTCGCGATCTCGAGCTTGCCGCCGTTGTCGACCAGCCACGCCCAGCCGCTGCCGAAGCGGCCCATGCCGGCGGCCTGGAACAGCTCCTTGAACTTGTCGAAGCTGCCAAACGCGGCATCGATGCCGCTGGCCACGTCGCCGGTGGGCGCGCCGCCAGCGCCCGGCGCCATGAGCGTCCAGAACATCGAGTGGTTCCAGTGGCCGCCGCCGTTGTTGCGCACGGCCGTGCGGATGTCGTCCGGTACCGTCGCGATGCCTTTGACCAGATCCTCGAGGCTCTTGCCGTGCAGTTCGGGATGCTTGTCGAGCGCGGCGTTCAGATTGGTCACGTAGGCCTGATGGTGCTTGCCGTGGTGGATCTTCATGGTCAGCGTGTCGATGTGCGGTTCGAGCGCCGCAGCGTCGTAGGGCAGGGACGGCAGTGAATGAGCCATGGAACGGGCCTCCTCAGGCGAACAAAAGTGATGTCTGAATGACTGACGGCGATCGTATCAGACCTGGAGCGACGCGGCAGTCGAGCGCGCGTCGCGCCAGCGCGTCAGTGGATCTGCAGCATCCGGTCGAGGGCCACGCGGCCCCACTTGATCTGCTCTTCTGGCACTTCCACCTGGTTGTAGACGTGGCCGTCGACCAGGCCCTCGAGCACCCACAGCAAGTGATTGGGCGACACGCGGAACATGGTCGAGCACAGGCAGCCGAGCGAGTCGAGCGACAGCACAGTCACGCCCTTGGACTCCATCTCGGCCGCGAGGCGATGCACGAGATGCACTTCGGTGCCGACGGCCCACACCGAACCCGGCGCGCTCGCGCGCACCTGGCTCAGGATGTACTCGGTCGAGCCGCTGTCGTCGGCGGCCTGCACCACCTCGAATGGCACTTCGGGATGCACGATGACGCGCACGCCTGGATGCTGCTCGCGCACGAGCGCAATCTGCTTGGCGCTGAAGCGCACGTGCACCGAGCAGTGGCCCTTCCACAGGATGAGCCGCGCCTTCTCGACCTGTTCGCGCGTAACGCCGCCGAAGGGCTGGTGCGGATCCCACACCACCATCTGGTCGAGCGGCACACCCATCCGGAAGTAGGCGGTGTTGCGGCCCAGATGCTGATCGGGCAGGAACAGGATCTTCTCCTTCTGCTGCCAGCCCCACTCGAGCACCGCCGCCGCGTTCGACGACGTGCACACGGTGCCGCCTTGCTCGCCCACGAACGACTTGATCGCGGCCGCCGAGTTTATGTAGGTCACCGGCACCGTACGCGCCGCCATGCCCATCTGCTCGAGCTCGCTCCAGCAGATCTGCA
>JBDTWC010000148.1:0-6365 GCA_040006875.1 Acidobacteriota bacterium
CCCGCGCAGTCACAAGTGGCGGCCGCCGCAACTGCCGCTCCGGCGCCGGAGGAGTTCCGGGTGCCGGGGCTCGGCATGGTGCCGGCCGGCGCGCCGCGCGGCGCCGCCCGCCAGGTCGTGCTGTTCCTGTCGGGCGACAGCGGCTGGACTGCGGGCGTGGCGGCGCTGGCGGAGCGCCTGCGCGATGAAGGCGCGCTGGTCGTCGGCATCGATATCCGCGTGTTCGTCAGGAGCCTCGAGACGGCCAGGTCCTGCGCCTATCCCACCGGCAACGTCGAAGAGATCTCGCGCTTCGTGCAGCAGCGCATGAAGCTGCCTGCCTACCAGCGGCCGATCGTCGCCGGCTATGCCGCGGGCGCCACGATGGCCTACGCGATCGTCGCCGCCGCTCCCAACGACACGCTCGCCGGTGCGGTCAGCCTGTCGTTTTGTCCGGACATCCGGCTGCGCGTGCCCTTCTGTCACATGCGCGGCCTGAAGACCGCGAGGCTCCGCGGTGGCGTGGGCTATGCCCTGACCCCGTATGCGGACTCCTCGATTCCGTGGATGGTGCTGCAGGGCGACCAGGACCGCGTGTGCGCGCCGGCTGACACGGCGCGCTTTGTCGCCGCCACCGGTGCCGCGCGCCTCTTCTCGCTGCCGAACGCGGCCCGCGGCCTGGCGCCGCTGGCCGCCTGGGAAGGCGCCTACCTCGAAGCCTACCGCACGGTGAGCAGGGCCAACGCCGCCGCCGACGTGCCGCGCGTAGCAACCCCGGCCGTGGCCGATCTGTCGCTCGTGGAAGTGCCCGCCGCTGAGACCAGCGCCACGACCGCCGACACGATGGCGATCGTGCTGAGCGGCGACGGCGGCTGGGCCGAACTGGACAAGGCCGTGGCGCAAGGGCTGGCTGCCCGTGGCGTGCCGGTCGTGGGCTGGAGCAGCCTCGACTACTACTGGACGCCGCGCACGCCCGAGCAGGCGGCGCTCGCCTTGGCCCGGATCGTCGATCACTACTCGGCGGTGTGGTCGCGGCCGCGCGTGATCGTCGTCGGCTACTCGTTTGGCGCCGACGTGGCCCCGTTCCTCGTCAACCGGCTGCCACCCGCGTCACGAAGTCATGTGGCGTCTCTGGGCCTGCTCGCGCCGTCGGAGCGCGCCGAGTTCGAGTTCCACGTGCTCGGCTGGATCGGCGCGTCGCGCGGCACCAGCCTGGCCACCCGGCCCGAGATGGCCCGGCTCACCGTCCCTACCCAGTGCGTCGTGCCCGAGGACGACACCGCGCCGTCGTGCCAGGCCGGCAACCCACGCGTGCGCACCGTGTCGGCGCCGGCCGGCCATCACTTCGGAGGCGACTATGACCGGCTGGTCGATCTGCTGCTGAAGTAGCCCACGGCTAGGGACGGCGCCCTGCGCTGGCCTCGCGGGCAGCGGCGGCAGGGGCGGCGCTGGCCGTCACCTGGAAGACGGCGACGGCGCTGTCGGTCGTCACCTTGTCGCCGGTGGCATTGGTCGACGCCGCGGGCACGGTCGAGCGCGGCGCGAAGCCGAACGTCTCGAGGTGGTTCACCGATCCGAGGTCAGCAAGCAGCGAGCGCCGCTCGTCGTCGATGGCGCCGTCGATGCGATGGGTGTAGTGCTTGGTGATGCGCGAAAACTCGAGGCCGATGTCGTGCGTGGCCGCGCCGACCCAGGCGGTGCGGCCATCGGGCGTCGGCGTGGCGGCCGGCCACCAGCGCACGTGATGCCGCTTGGCGAAGGTGTTGGTCTGCTTCTGGAAGACCAGCGCCGGACTCGCGCCGGCGAGCTTCAGCGTCGACACCGGGCCAGTCTGATACTGCTCGCGTTCCATCACCGCGAAGAACGTGCGCACGTCGACTCGCACCGAGACGCGATCGGCGGTCTCCCAGCCGGCGCTCAGAAACGCCCGCTCCAATGCGTCGCGCGTGCCCACCGCAATCAGATTGATCCAGTCGGCCTCGCGCGGCGGCTCGCCTGCCTGCGCTCGAATGGGCTGGGCCAGCGCCCACGCCGTGGTGGCGGCGTCGGGCGCCGCGCGAGTGGTGCGCGGGCCGTCGCAGTCGAGCGTGGGCAACACGGGGTCGGGACGCACGGCCAACGACAGCCGCACGCCCGGATGGAACTCGATGGCCGGGCGTTCGGTGGCCTTCACGCCCAGACGCACGGCTTCGGCGGCCGCGAGCGTGATCGGATGCGCGTGGGCGGCGAGCATCAGGAACGCCTCGATGGCTGGTGGCCGGGCTCGCACCACCGCCAGGCCGAGCACGACGCCGTCGGCCACGGCCTCGCGCGCGTTGTCGACCCTGACCAGCGTGGCCGTCAAGGGATGCGAGACCCCAAGGCGATCACGCACGGCATCGAAGGTGAGGGCCAGCGTGTGCCGGTCGCCGATACCCGCGGCCTTCGGCGTGGGCCGCACCGTGCCGGTCACGACGCAGCCAGACGCCACGGCCAACGAGTCGCCGGGCAGGCCGAGCACGGTGGCGGTCACGGCGTCGCCCGGCTTCGAGCCGGGGCTGCTCACCGCCGTCTGCAGGCGCACGTCCACGCTCACCGTGGCGGGCGCGGGTTGCTGCGCGCTCACGGCCAGCGTCAGGCCGGCGCCGATCGTTGCCGCCGTGAGGGCAACGCGGCAGCTCATTGATCCTCGCATCGTCATTCGCGGCCCGAATCCGCCGCTGCCGTCCAATGGCCCCGCTCGAGCCGTGACTCGAGTTCCACGATGGCGCCGCGCTGCAACTCCACCAGGTGCGAGAGGCGCACCAGCTCTTCCTCGCGGAGCGAGTCGAGCTTGGCATGGAGCGCGATGATCTGCATCTCGGCGCGCACGTTCACCTCGTAGTCGTTCTTGGCGTCGGAGCGATCCTTCTTCGACTGGCGGTTCTGACTCATCATGATGATCGGCGCCTGCAACGCCGCCAGGCACGACAGCACCAGGTTGAGCAGGATGAAGGGATAGGGGTCGAAGGTGTGGCCCAGCTCCTGGTTCATGGCCATCCAGCTGACCATGCCGATGAAGAACAGGCCGATGAAGGTCCAGCTGCCGCCGAACTGCGCCACCTTGTCGGCGACGCGTTCGCCGAAGGTCGACTGGGCCTCGAAGGTCTTGTTCGGATCGACGACCGCGGGCTTCTGACTGAGCAGGGCGCTGAAAATACGGCGTTCGAGCTGGCCGAGGCCCTGAATCATCTGCTCGAGGTCGGCGAGAGGCGGCACGACTTCAACCGGCGCCACCGTCCGGGCCACGAACATGGCTCGCCGCAGCACGCGGATGCCGAGCATCAGCGCCGCCGCTCCCACGAGCGCCACCACCACGTGCACGGCCGCCGCGTCGGGCGCGACGACCCCGAGGCGACGGAACAGCCAGCCGCCCACCACGCCGCCGAGCCATCCAGTGGTCAAATCGCCGAGTAATCCGAAGTCGCGGCGGCTGCGCATCGCCGTGCGCACCAGCCAGCCCGCGCCCAGTCCGGTTGCGGTCCACGCAATCAGCTCCAGCATCGCCACCACCCCTCAATCCGATCCTGCCTCGAATCGATGGTCGCGCGATCGTTCACCTTCCGCCGGTGGTGCATCGCCGCGGCCGGGTGGCTTGACGGACCTCAGGCCGCTGTCGTCTGATCACTCGATGCCGGCTACGTCGCTCGATCTCGAACCGCACCGATCCGCGCTGCTCGGGCACTGCTACCGGATGCTCGGCTCGATCGTCGACGCCGAGGATGCGGTGCAGGAGACGATGCTGCGGGCGTGGAAGCATGGCGAGAAGTTCGACGGTCGATCGTCGCTGCGCACATGGCTCTATCGCATCGCTACCAACGTCTGCCTCGACGAGCGCGACGCCCGCACCCGCCGGGCCCGGCCGATGGAGGAGGGAGCAGCGGCGGTGGTGGCGCTCGTGGGTGCGACCCTCCCCGAGCGGCCGCGCCATCACTGGCTCGAGCCGGTGCCCGACGCCGCGGCGCTGCCGGGCGATGCCGACCCGGCGCACCGGGCCGTGCTCAAGGAGAGCATCCGCCTGGCGTTTGTGGCGGCGCTGCAGCACCTGCCCCCGAAACAGCGGGCGGCGCTGCTGCTCACCGAGGTGCTCGGCTGGTCGGCGGCCGAGGTGGCCGCGGGTCGCCGGCCTTCGCCCAGTATCGCCAGGGCGGCCGTCAGGCATGGGGGCTCGTCGTGCTCGAGCTGAGCCGCAGCGGCATCGCCGGCTGGAACACCTTCCTCGACGTGGACACGCTGTTCCCGCGCTTCGGCCTGCCGATGGCGCTCGCCTGAGCGATGAGTTCCAGCGGCGCCGGGGGTCTATATCTCCGTAACCGCATTCCGGAGGATTCCATGGCTGCCGTATCCCGCAAGCTCTTCGTCAACCTGTCGGTGCGCGACCTGCCGGCCGCCCAGCAGTTCTTCGCCGCCCTCGGCTTCACCTTCAACCCGCAGTTCACCGACGACAACGCCGCCTGCATGATCGTGAGCGACGAGGCGTTTGTGATGCTGCTCACCGAGCCCTTCTTCCGCGGCTTCACCAAGAAAGAGATCTGCGACACGGCCACGCGCACCGAAGGGCTGTTCGCGCTTTCGTGCACCAGCCGCGAGGAAGTGTCGGCGCTCGTGAAGACGGCGCTGGCCCACGGCGGCAGCGCGGCGATGGATCCGCAGGATCACGGCTTCATGTTCGCGTGGAGTTTCTACGATCTCGATGGCCATCACTGGGAAGTGATGTGGATGGATCCGGCGCACGTGCAGGGCTGACGCGATGACCGGCATCACTACCGCTCCGTCCACTGCCACGCGCTGGGCCGCCTACGGGCTGAGCAGCCTGGCGATCGCGTTTCTCACTTTCGACACCGTGATCAAGGTGTTGCAGACCGGCATGGCGGTCGAGGCCACGACGGCACTCGGCTATCCGGCGCCAGCGGTCCTCACCATCGGGCTCATCGAGCTTACGTGCCTGGTGCTCTACGTGCTGCCGCCCACCGCCGTGCTCGGTGCGGTCCTGCTCACCGGCTACCTCGGTGGCGCCGTGGCCACGCACGTGCGGCTCGGCAATCCGCTGTTCTCGCACCAGCTCTTCCCGCTCTACGTCGCGGCGTTTCTGTGGGGCGGGCTTTATCTACGCGAGCCGCGCCTCCGGGCGCTGCTGCCGTTCCGGCGTTAGCGCCGCCGCCTCGCTTGCGAAGCGCGATCGCTACTGCACGCGCCAGGGCGACAGGCCCCAGCCGCGCATGGTCGCCCGGGCCCACGTCGTGTCCTTGTCCTTGTGGCAGTCGAGACACGGATTGGGCACCTTGAAGGTGTCGGTTGCGGCCGGGGTCACGAACTTGAAGGTGTGGCTGCGCACGTTCACGTTGGCGATGGTCACCGACGTCTTCGGCATGTGGCAGCCGATGCACTCGCTGCCGGCGCTGCCGGTGGCGTGGTGCGTGTGAGCTTCGAGGGTGGCTGCGCGCGGCCCGTTGGCCGATTTCGGACCATGGCAGGTGAGGCACATCTGCTGCGCTGGCTTACGCAGGTCGGCGTCGTTGGCGGTGCCGTGGGTGTCGTGGCAGCTGGCGCAGGTGACGCCGCGCAGGTACATGCGGCTCTGCACGAAGTCGTTGCCCTGCATGCGGTTCTTGTGCGACGTGCCGTCGCCGAAATGCGTGAAGGTGGTGGCGCCGAGCTTGTGCTCGTCGAGTTCCCAGTAGTCCTTCAGGGCGCGGCCCACGTGGAAGCCAACCGGCCAGTCGTAGTAGGCCCCGGCCATGGGATTGACGAGCGGCTTGCCTTGCGAATGGCACTGCACGCACACGTCGACGGCCGCGGTCGTCTCCAGGCGCGCCGGGTTGACGATCGAGGCGCGCGTCTTCAACTGCACGTGCGCCGCGCCCGGGCCATGACACTTCTCACAGCCGACGTTCCATTCCTGGAAGGTCTTCTTCTGGATGTCGTAGTTGACCGAGTGGCAGCCGTCGCACAGCGGCCCAGTCGGCCGCTTGATGGTCTCGGGCGAGTAGTGGGGCAGCCACCACTCGGTGTTGGGCTGCGCCACGTATGGCCGCCACATCTTGTTGGTCACGTCCCACTGCGCGGGGAAAGGGAAGTAGTCGTCGCCGATCCTCGTGAAGTAGCGCTGCTTCCACTTGCTGCCGTAGACCAGCGCGATGTCGCTCTTCGTGAACGTGACCAGCGGGTTCGGCACCGCCAGATCGGGGATGATGGCGTCGGCGTGCTCGCGCGGGTCGCGCACCACGTTGGCCATGCGCGTCTTCGACCAACGCTCGTAGACTTCGGCGTGGCACGTCTTGCACGACGCCGAGCCCGCGTAGCCCGGAGCCGTGGAGGGAATCGTGGCGGCTGGCGCTGGCGCCTGGGCCGGCCGCTGCGCCGGTCGA
>JBDTWC010000149.1:0-6354 GCA_040006875.1 Acidobacteriota bacterium
TCCATGATCCGGTCTTCGCGGTTGCCGTGGTGCGAGGCCGGGTGGAACGGCTGGTCGGAACCGCTTTCGGGGAAGACGCGATTCTGCGAGTCGCGGCCGGTCTTGAAGGTGATGATGCGGGTCATGTCGGTCTGGAGAGCCAACACCTGCAGATCGAACAGCAGCTTCATGTGTTCGGTGTAAGAGTCGGGCACACCGGCGGGCGCGCCCGGCAGTTCACGCGCATCGCCGCTGGTGTTGCGGGCTTCGATGGCCTCGATGCGGCGCTCGATTTCGCGCACGTGATCCAGGTATTTGTCGAGCCGGCCGCGGTCACTGGTGCCCAATTCCTTGCGTACGTCGGCGACCTCGCCGCCGATCCAGTCGAGGATGCTGCGGCGCGTCTGCCGGCGCTCGGCGCGATCTTCCTTGGAACTGCCCGAGCCGAAGAGCATGTCGAAGGCCACGCGCGGGTCGCGAATCATGGGCAGCGGTTCGTTCGGCGACGCCCAGCTGATCGAGTCGGTGTAGGCGCACGAGTAGTTGTAGGTGCAGCCGCCGGCCTGGTCGAGGTTCTCGATGCAGAACTGCATCGAGGGGAGCGGCGTCGACTGCCCGAACTTCTGGGCGTAGAGCTGGTCCATCGAGGTGCCGCACCAGATGTCGGACCCCTGGGTCTGCTTCGGGTGCGACTGGGTCAGGAACACCGCGCTCGAGCGGAAGTGGTCGCCGCCGATTTCCGGCAGCGAGAACGCCTCGGCCATCCGCACATCGGTGTTGCTGATGATGGTCAGGTGGTCGCGGAACGGCTCGAGCGACTTGAGCGCGCTGTCGTTCACCATGGTGAAGTCGCGGCCGGTCTTGGCCGGGGCGAACAGCATCTGCTTGGCGCCCCAGTCGTTGCAGCCGGCCAGTCCATGGACCTCTTCGATGGCGATCAGCCGGGTGCGCTCGGGCGTCTTGGCGAACAGACGCCCGGCGGGCACCATGGCATCCAGCAGTGGCAGAGCGACCGTGGCGCCGGCGCCGCGAAGAAAGGTGCGGCGGGGCAGCTGCTTTCCGGTGATGAACGACATCGCGATCTCCTCGAGTTGGGGTATTCGAAACTACTGCTTGCTGGCGTCCTGCGCCGTGTCGGTCGACACGGCCCCATCGACGTGCTTGCGCTGGAACGCGTCGCTTCTTACGACGCCGAGAATGAACGACGACATCTTGTAGCCGTCCGCCGCAGCCTTGGCGGAGATCGCCCGCACCGTCGGCATGTCATAGACCTCGACCCGGCGACCCAGCGCGTAGGCCATCAGGTTCTCAGTGAAGGTGCGCACGAGCGGCTCGGGGCGCTTGAGCAGCGCCGCCGACAGGTCGCTCAGGTTGTTGATCTTGGTGCCGTCGTAGTAGTCGCCACGGGTGTCGAGCGGCATCCCGCTCTCGCGCTCACGCCATCGGCCGGTGACGTCGAAGTTGTCGAGCGACAGGCCAATCGGATCCATGAATCGGTGGCAGGCGTTGCAGGTCGGGTTGGCGCGATGCAATTCCATGCGCTCGCGCGTCGTGAGGACCCTGCCGTCCTTGGCGCCAGCCGATTCCTCGAGCGCCGGGATGTTGGGCGGCGGGGGCGGCGGCGGCGTGCCGAGCAGCACCTCCATCACCCACTTGCCGCGCAGCACCGGCGAGGTGCGGTTGGCGAGCGAGGTCTGCACCAGCACACTGCCCTGACCGAGGATGCCGCGCCGTCCGGCGTCGGGATACTGCACGCGGCGGAACTGCGAGCCGGCCACGTTCGGAATGCCGTAGTGAAGCGCCAGGCGCTCGTTCACGAAGGTGTAGTCGGCGGTGAAGAAGTCCATGAAGCTGCGGTCGTTCTTCACGAGGTCGTTAAAGAAGAGCTGCGTCTCGCGCTTCATCGCCGCCGAGATGTTCTCGTCGAAGTTGGGGTAGAAATTCGGATCGGGCTTGACCTTGTCGAGGTCCTGCAGGCGCAGCCACTGGGCCGCGAACCGTCCCCCGAGGGCGCTGGCCCGGTCGTCGGCGAGCAGCCGCTGGGCCTGCTTCTCGAGCATGCCGGGCGCGGTGAGCTTGCCCGACGAGGCCAGGGTGAGCAACTCCTGATCGGGCGGCGCGCCCCACAGGAAGAAGGACAGCCGCGACGCCAGGTCGAGGTCGGCCACGCGGGTGATGGTCTGCGCCGCGGTGGTCAGCCCTTCGCGTTCGAGGCGGAAGACGAACTTGGGGCTGGCGAGAATCGCCTCGATGGCCGAACGTACGCCGGCCTCGACGCCGCCGGCCACGGCGCCCTTCTCGTAGAACGGCATCAGGCCGTCCACTTCGGTGGTCGTCATCGGACGGCGGTAGGCTTCGCTGCCCAGGCGCATCAGGATCGACCGGGCACAAGTGCCCTCTTCCGACGGCGCCGTCGGCCGGCACGTGAAGATGCGCTCCCGGCTCGGCGAGTCGGACACGCCGGTGGCGTTGTAGGGGCCGGCCACGATCAGGTCGCGCAGGTGCGGCAGGGTGGTGATGCCGGCGCCGCCCGAGCCGCCACCCGCATACGACCAGTCGTGCGGGCGAATCAGGTCTTCGTAAGGGCCGTCGCCCTTGCGCACGAACGCCGCCGACACCTTGTGCTCGCCGGCGCGCACCAGAATCGGGTCGGTGCGCATGTCCTGACCGCCGCGGCCATCGGCCGCCGCCGCCGGACCGGTTTCGAACTTCATGAGCGCCACGCGCTCGCCGTCGATCGACACGTCGATGTCTTCGCCGCGAGCGTTGTCGCCCGAGATGACCAGCAGGTCGAACTCGTATTCGGCGTCGGCGGGGAAGACGTGGTTGGCGACCAGGCCGCCGCGGGTGCCGTAGGGCGCGCCTTCGACGTGATCCCAGGGGTGCTGCGAGACGTAGCTGGGGTTGGTGTAGACGACGTCGACGCGGGCCGCCTGCTTGTCGCCCACGGCCATGCGGCTGATGTCGCCGGCGGCGTTCAGGTAGGCCTCGAGGAGCGTGGGCGAGAGTGCCTGCTCGTCGGCGATGTTGTCGAAGTTGGCGCTCTTCTGGTCGAGCGGCAGCCACTTGCCGGCGTCGACGTCGAGGTCGAGCAGCTCGCGCACGGAGCGCTCGTACTCCGGACGGTTCAAACGCTGGAAGGTGCGGCGGCCCGGGTTGGGATTGGCCGCGGCATACTCGTCCATGCGCGATTCGAGCGCTTCGGTGAGCGACGTCAGCAGCGCGCCCTCGGGCCGCTTCGCCCCGGGCGGCGGCATCAGGCCGGCGCCCATCTTGCGGATCATCTTCTCGACCACGTCCTGCCGCTCGGTGGCCTTCATGGCGTCGAAGCCGGCGAGCGACAAGCCGCCGGCCTTGGCGCGCTCGCTATGGCAGCCCGCGCAATAGGTGGCGACGAGTTCGCTCTGCTGCTTGGCCGACAATGCCGGCGAGATCACGTGCGACACCGCCGGTAGGGGCTTGGCGGACACCGGATTTGCCGATGTGACCCGCCGGGCGGGGGCAGGCACCGCTGCAGGAGTTTGCGCACGCTCGGCACTGCCCGACGTCGCCAGCGCGACACCCAACAACGCCGTGCCAAGAACCTTCGCCGCGACACCGTTCATGCGATGGACTCCTGAACTGGACTCGACCGGAACATCTGCCGGCTGGGTCGATGCGACCCGGCCTATTGATTCCGTAGAAATATACAACGGATTTCTGTTCGTTTTGCGCGTCTTCCTGGAGCAGTTCCGGCGTTTTTGGCCGACTATTTGTCTTGTTTTGTCTCGCCCTCCGGCGGCACCGACGAGGCGCGCGCCACGAGGTCGCGCCCGAGGTCGTTACGGTCGTGTCGGACGTGGCGAACGGGGCGGCCGCCGGGCGTGTGGGGCGGGGTGGATGGGCGTGGAGCGTAACCGTTTGATCGCTGCCCGGACTGATATAATTGACCGGATGTGGGCCACCGCGGCTGACCCTCAGAAGGAACTCCCATGATCTCAGTCTCCGGCGTGTCGATGCGCTACGGGTCGAAGGTGCTCTTCGACGACGTCAGCACCACCTTTTCGAATGAGCGGCGTTACGGACTCACCGGCCCCAATGGCGCCGGAAAGTCGACGTTCATGAAGCTGCTCACCGGGGAACTGCCGCCGCAGAAGGGCACAGTCACCCGTCCGGACCGGCTCGGCGTGCTGCGTCAAGATCAATACGCGTTTGACCAGTTCCGCGTCGTCGATACCGTGATCATGGGCAACGCGCCGTTGTGGGCGGCGCTGCAGGAACGCGACACGCTCTATGCCCAGGCCTCGCTCAGCGACGCCGACGGGATGCGGCTGGGCGAGCTTGAAGGCACCATCGGCGAGCACGACGGCTACTCGGCCGAGAGCGACGCGGCGGTGCTACTGGCCGGCCTCGACATTCCTGACGCGCTCCACGAACGGCAGATGTCGGAATTGCAGGGCGGACAGAAGGTTCGCGTGCTGCTCGCCCAGGCGCTCTTCGGTCATCCCCAAGCGCTGCTCCTCGACGAGCCGACCAACCATCTCGACCTCGACTCGATCCACTGGCTGCGCGAGTTCCTGGTGCGCTATTCGGGAACGCTGATCGTCATCTCTCACGACCGGCACTTCCTCAACTCGGTGTGCACGCACATCGCCGACATCGACTACCAGACGATCATCACCTACACCGGCGGCTACGACGACATGGTGCTGGCCAAGACGCAGATCCGCTCGCGGCTCGAGTCGCAGAACGAGCAGCGCGAGAAGAAGATCGCACAGCTCCAGGACTTCATTCAGCGCTTCTCGGCCGGCACGCGTTCGAGCCAGGTGCAGTCGCGGCGCAAGGAGGTGGAGCGTCTGCAGACTACCGACCTGGCGCGTTCGAATATCGCGCGCCCCTACATCCGTTTCCAGATCGCGCGTCCCTCGGGCCGCCTGGCGCTGGAGTGCGAGGGCGTGACCAAGGCCCACGAGGGCCGCGCCATCATTACGGATTTCGAAGCGATCGTGAATCGCGGCGAGCGCATCGTGCTCGTGGGCCGCAACGGGTTGGGCAAGACCACGATGCTGAAGGCGCTGCTCGCCGATGCGCCGGGGCAGCCAGCCGCGCCCGGTGACATCGACGCCGGCACGGTCCGCTGGGGCCACGAGGTCTCGATCGGCAACTTCGCGCAGGATCACACCGGTGCGATTGCCCAGGGCACCACCGCCGTCGAGTGGCTGCACCGCTTCGATCCGGACGCGTCGCGCCAGGACATCCACGGCCTGCTCGGTCAGATGCTGTTCAGTGGCGAAGAGGGTCTCAAGCCGACCGCCGCGCTGTCGGGCGGCGAAACGGCCCGGCTGCTCTTCTGCCGCATCATGCTGCAGAAGCCCAACGTGCTCGTGCTCGACGAGCCCACCAACCATCTCGATCTCGAAGCGATCAACGCGCTCAGCATGGCGCTCCAGAAGTTCGAGGGCACGGTGTTCCTGGTCACGCACGACGAAGACCTGATGGACGCGGTGGCCACCCGCGTGTGGCACTTCGATCACGAAGGTGTGCACGACTTCAAGGGCACCTACGAAGACTTCGCGGCCGAGCTCGCCGCGCAGTAGAGCCGGGCGGCGCGTCTGCGCCATAATGCGCCGGTGGCAAACGAGGCAATCAGCAAGGCCGGTTGGCGGATCGTGCTCCTGGCCAGCCTGGGCGGCACGCTCGAGTTCTATGACTTCGTGATCTTCGGTGTCTTCGCCAACGACATCGCCGACGCGATTTTCCCGAACCCGACCCCGCTGCTCTCACTCATTCAGTCGTTCGCGGCCTTTGCCGCCGGCTACCTGGCGCGGCCCATCGGCGGCATCGTGCTCAGTCACTTCGGCGACCGGTTCGGCCGCCGGAACGTGTTCCTGCTGTCGCTGTTCGTCATGTCGCTCGCCACTCTGGGCATGGGCTTCGTGCCCACGTTCGCGGTCTGGGGCATGGGCGCGAGCATCGCGATGGTGACGCTGCGCCTGGTGCAAGGCTTCTGCATCGGCGGCGAGCTGCCCGGCGCGCTCACCTACGTGGTCGAGACGGCGCCGAAGCACGCGCCGTTCGTGTGCGCGGTGGTGTTTGCGTGCGTCACGATGGGCGTGGCCATGGCCACGGGCGTCAGCGTGGGCGTGCGCACGTTCCTGGCGCCGGCGCAGGTGGCGGAATACGGCTGGCGCATCGCGTTCGTGATCGGCGGCCTCGCCGGCCTGCTCAGCTTCCTGATGCGCCGGGCGATGGAAGAGTCGCCGGAGTTCGCGCGCATGAAGGCGCTGGCCGCGCGGCATCCCTTCGGCGAGGTGCTGAAGGGGCATCGTGGCGCGGTCCTGGTGGGCATCGGCGCCCTGGCCGCCACCGGCGCCTTCAATGGCCTCTTCTTCGCGC
>JBDTWC010000150.1:0-6346 GCA_040006875.1 Acidobacteriota bacterium
GGCCACTCCGCGCACGTGGCCGAAGGCCCGCACGCCGAGCGGGGCCCGGCCGCGGTCCCACTGTGCCGCCAGCACCTCGCTCTTGATCCGGGCCATGTCGACACTGGTCGGGCACTCACTCTTGCAGGCGCGGCACTCGAGACACAGATCGAGCGCGTCGTGCACGGCGGGCGCGTCGAGGCCCTCCGGGCCGAGCTGTCCGCTCAACGCAAGGCGCAGCACGTTGGCCCGTCCGCGCGTCGTGTCCTGCTCGTCGCGCGTCGCCATGTACGACGGGCACATGGTGCCGGCGCGGGTCTTGCGGCACAGGCCTACGCCGCTGCAGTTCTCGACCGCCCGCGCCAGGCCGCCGTCGGTGCTGAAGTCGAAGAAGGTCAGCGGCTGGGCGGTGTGATAGCTCGAGCCAAAGCGCAAATGCGCGGTGATCGGCGGGGTGTCCACGATTCGCCCGGGGTTGAACAGGCTCTGTGGGTCGAACGTCCGCTTCACTTGCCGGAATGCCTGGTAGAGGGTCGTGCCGAACATCTTCTCGTTGAAGGCGCCACGCACCAGGCCGTCGCCGTGCTCACCCGAAAGGGCCCCGCCGAACTCGAGCACCAGATCGGCGACGTCGCTGGCGATGGCCGCAAATCGCGCGACACCCGCCTCCGACTTCAGATCGATGACCGGGCGCACGTGCAGGCAGCCGACCGAGGCGTGGGCGTAGATGCCGGCGTGGGTGCCGTGGCGGGCCACCACCTGCTGAAAGCGCGCGATGTAGTCGCGCAGCCGTTCGGGCGGCACGGCCGTGTCCTCCACAAACGAGATCGCCTTGCCGTCGCCCTTCATGCCCATCGACAGGCCGAGCGCGCTCTCGCGCACGTGCCAGACGCGCGCCTGATCGGCGGCGCCTGTGAGCTGCCGGGCGATGCAGCGCACTCCGGCCCGGGCCAGGTCCCGCTCGAGCGCCTGCATCCGGGGCACGAGCGCGTCTAGATGCTGGTCGTAGAACTCGACACAGAGCAGGGTCGGCGCGTCACCGTGAGCGATCTGCCGCAGGGCGGCATCGAGGGTCGGGTGGCCCTTGGCGTGCCCGAGGATGAAGGCGTCCATCACCTCCACGGCCGAGGGCCCGTGGCTGAGCACGAGCGGAGTGGCGCCGAGCGCGTCGAGCAGATGCTCGAACTCGAGCGTGACGAGCGACTTCGCGGCCGGCAGGGGCACCAGTCCGACCGTGGCTTCAGTGACGAAGCCGAGCGTGCCTTCCGAGCCAATCATGATGCGCGTCAGGTCGACCGGTGCCGCGGGATCCACGAAGGCGTCGAGGGCGTAGCCGCCGACCCGACGCATCACCTTGGGGAAGCGCGCGTCGATCGCCTCGGCATGGGCCAGCGCCAGCGCGGGCACATCGCGATAGGCGCGGGCGAGCAGCGAGTCACCGGCACGCGCGGCCTCGAGGGCGGCGCCGGTCAGCGGACCGAGCTGCGCGGTGCTGCCGTCGGCGAGCACGAGCTGCTGGGTACGCACGTGGTCGCCGGTCTTGCCGTAGACGACCGATCGGGCGCCGCTCGAGTTGTTGGCCATCATGCCGCCCAGCGTGGCGCGGCTCGACGACGACACGTCAGGAGCGAAGCGCAGCCCGTGCGGCGTGAGGGCGGCGTTCAGATCGTCGAGCACGACGCCCGGCTCCACGCGGGCCCAGCGCGCGTCCGGATTCACCTCGAGCACGCGGTTCAGGTGCTTCGAGGTGTCGAGGACCAGGCCGGCGCCGATCGCCTGGCCGGCCTGCGAGGTGCCGCCCCCACGCGGTGTGATCGGCACGCCGTGCCGCGCGGCGATGGTTACTGCGGCGGCGACGTCGGCGTGCGAGCGGGGCAGGACCACGCCCAGCGGCTCGATCTGATAGACGCTGGCGTCGGTGGCGTAAAGGGCGCGGGTGGCGCGATCGAAGCGCACCTCGCCGGCCACGGCGGCGCGCAGCTCGCGCTCGAGCGCCGCCGCCGCCGCCGTCGTGACCCGCGCGCTCACTACTGGCTCTTGCCGCGCGCGGCGACCCGCCACACGTCGGCCACCTGGTCGCCCTGCAGCACGTGGATCTCGTCGTAGAGGTTCACCGTGGGATCGCAGTGGGGCACGCGGAACGCCACCCGGTCGCCGACCTTGAGGCGGCGCTCGGCCTGGCGCAGGTCGAGGCGGCCGTGTTCATCACCGGCCCACGTGTAGGTCAGGCCGGGCTCGCCGATCGGGTCGGGCCCGAAGGGCCGGTCGGTCGCAAACGCTTTGTAGCCACCGTCGACGATCGCCTCGTCGCCGAGCACGCTGATCACGGTGGAGACGACGGTCAGCGCGGTGCGAAAGTCGGTGTAGGCCTCGCCGCCGTCGGCGCCGCCGATGCGCGCGTAGTCGGCGTCCATGAAGATGAAGCTGCCCGGTTGCAGTTCCGTGAGGCCGTCCATCTCGGCGTCGAAGCGGTAGCTGCCGGTGGATCCGGCCGACACCCACGGACACGGTATGCCGTCGGCCTCGATCAGCTGACGCGTTGCCACCGCCTGGGTCATCGTGTCGGTGGTGCGGGCCCGGCGCGCCAGGAAGCCGAACGTGTGTGACGCCGCCGCGTCGTAGGCTTGCAGGCCCGCGAACCGCAGGTGGCGGCACGACGCGATGACGCGGGCCAGGTCGCGCGCCGGCTCGCCCGGGGGCACGCCGGTACGCCCGAAGTAGAGGTCCACGGCCATCAGCAGCGACGCGCCGGCACGACCAGCGGCGCCATCGAGCGCGCGCACCGCATCGGCGTCGTCGGCGACGAAGATGGTGTCGGGGGCCCGCGCCGAGAGCGCTGCGGCGCGCTCGGCCTTGGGCGCGCCGACGACGGCCGTGGTCACGAGCAGGCCGGGAATGCCGTGCGCGGCGAACACTTCAGCCTCGCTCAGACGGGCGGTGCACGCGCCGACCGCGCCGGCCGCTACCAGCCGGCGGGCGATCTCGGGGCACTTGTGGGTCTTGCCGTGCGGCCGGAACTGCTTGCCGTGTTCGCGCACGAACGTGGCCATGGTCGCCACGTTCGCCGTGAAGGCGTCGAGGTCGAGCAGCAGGGCCGGGGTCGGGATCTCATCGCGCTCCATCGTCGGCGCGAATGCTAACAGAAGTTGCGCTGGCAGTCAGGGATGCTGGACCTGCACGGTGTAACTGGCGTCTTCGGTGAGCGTGGCCAAATCGATGAGCACCACGCAGAAGTTGCCGGCTCCCGACAGCGATGCGGCGTAGGCCGTGCCCACAATCGCCTGGTCGGTAGAAATCTGCACCGTGCAACTGGTGCCGTCCCAGCTGCCGAGGCCCAGGCCGACGGCGGCCGTGTTGTCGGGTGCCAGGGCCGTGAGCGTCAGCGTGACCGCGCCGGCGCGCTTGACCACGAATGGGTGCGTGGCGGTGGCGCCGATTGCGAGCGTGCCGGTGAACGTGTCGGTCGTGAGCAGGGAGGCGAGCTCGTCGGGCGACAACGGCGACCCGCCGCAGGCCCCCGTCGCGAGGGTCGCAATCAGCGCGAGCGGCAACCATTGCCGGCTGCGGGACGAACCACGGTGCATCATGACCTCCTGGCGCCTGCCCATGACATTGGGGCGGCGGCGACCGCGGCTCCGCTGCAATTCGACGGCCAGCGACATCCTGCGAGAAGTGGTCGCCAATGTCCATCGCCAATCCGCGGGCGTCGCCAAACGGAGACTCGTGCGTTGGCGGGATGCACACTTCGGATACCGTAGCGCGCATGACCCTGACCACCCGCGTGCTGCTCGGCCTCATCGCCGGCACGCTGCTCGGCCTGGCGATCGCGGGCAGCACCACGCCGCTGGCCGGGTCGACGCTGCACCTGCTGGCCGTCGTCGGCGGCATCTTCGTCGATCTCATTCGCATGACGGCGATGCCACTGGTGGCGGCGCTGGTCGTGAGCAGCATCGGCGCCACCACGGCCAGCGGCCTCGGGCGGACCGGCGTGCGGTCGACGGCGCTGGCGGTGACGCTCCTGGTTGTGGCCAGCGCGGGCAGCATGCTCGTGGCGCTGCCCGTGTTGCGGTCGGTGCCGACTGATCCGGCCGCGCTCGTCGCGCCGAGCACTACTGCGCCGGTCGCCGCGTCCCAGCCGCCGCCCCTATCGCAGTGGGTGCGGGACCTGGTGCCGCAGAACGTGGCCAAGGCCGCGGCCGATGGCGCGATGCTGCCGGTGATCGTCTTCTCCGTGCTGTTCGGGCTGGCGGGGGCGCGCATCACGCCGCTGCGGCGCGACGCGGTGCTGCGCGTGGTGGAAGGCGTGGCCGAGGCCATGCAGCAGCTCGTGAGCTGGATCCTGCAGCTCGCCCCGATCGGCGTCTTCGCATTGGCCGTGCCCCTCACCTCGCGCCTCGGCCTCGCCGCCGCCGGCGCGGTCGCGACTTACGTGGCGCTGGTCGTGGCCCTCACCGTGCTGGCGATCGCGCTCCTCTATCCGCTCGGGATGGTCGCCGGCCGGATGAGCGCACGCGCCTTCGCGTCCTACTGCGCCCCGGCGCAGGCCCTGGCGTTTGCGTCGCGGTCGTCGCTTGCCACCTTGCCGGCCATGGTGCAGGCGGCCGAGCGCGCCGGCTTGGCGCCGGCGGCGTCACGGGTGGTGCTGCCGCTGGCGGTGTCGATCTTCCACTACGGCACCGCCGTGGCGCAGACCGTCGGAGTGCTCTTCCTGGCGCGCCTCAGCGGGGTGACGTTCGGGCCCGCGGAGCTGGCGTCGGTCGTGTTCGCGGTGGTCCTGGCGTCGTCGGCGGTGCCGGGCGTTCCGGGCGGCAGCATCGTGGCCATCGTGCCCGTGTTGACGGCCGCAGGCCTGCCGCTCGACGGCATCGGGCTGCTCCTCGCCGTCGACACCGTTCCCGACATGTTCCGCACCATCGCCAACGTCACCGGGGCCCTGACCCTCACGGCCGCGACCCGCTCCGAACGACCTCAGCCGTGAGCACGGGCGGAGAATGGCCCGAGGGCCTCATGCTAGAATGACTGTTCGGTCAGTGGAGTGAACTGACTGTTCATCCGCATGACTGCCGTCAAGCCTTCCAAAGACGATGTCGTCGCCGCCTACCGGCGCGGCGCGCTGCTCGCTGCCGCCCGCGGCGTGTTCGGTGCCAACGGCTTCGAGCAGGCCACGATGGACGCCATCGCCGAAGAAGCCGGCGTGGCCAAGGGCACCATCTACCTCTACTACCCCTCGAAGCAGTCGATCTACGACGCCACCTTCGCCGCTGGCACCGCAGAGCTGACGCGTCTCACCGATGCGCAGGTCGAAGCGGCGCCTAACCCCCGGAGCGCCATTGCCGCCTTCGTGCAGGCCCGGGTCAGCTACTTCCAGGAATTCCCCGACTACTTCCGGATGTACGTCATCGAGCTGAGCCGGATCGTCATCGGCCTGGGGCCGCGCCAGGGCGGATGCCGCGTGGCCGTCGAGGATCACACCCGCGCCCTGCAGCGCGCGATCGAGCAGGCCGCCGCGCGCGGCGAAGTGCGCGCCGTCGACCCTGCGGCCGCGGCCCTGGCGGTCTTTGACATCACCCGCGGGCTGGTGGCGCGCCGGCTGCTGACGGGCGCGAAATCCGACGCCACCCGCGACATCGACTTCATCACCGATCTCATCTGGGCGGGCCTGCAGCCCGTATCCGGCGCACAAGGACATCCGGCATGACACGAATCCACGTGGTGGTTGCCGCCCTGGCCGCAACGCTCGCTGCCACGCCCGCGCGGGCGCAGAGCGAAGGCGGCACGCAACCGAGTCCGTTCTACGGCAGCCTGCCGCAAGGCGAGGCCACCGGCCAGCCGCTCGCGCTCTCGATCAAGGACGCGCTTGACCGCGCCCTCCAGTTCAATCTCGGCTTGCTCCTGCAGGAGGAAGCCGTGCACTCAGCGCACGGCGCCCGCTGGCGAGCCTTGTCCGACCTGCTCCCGAAGGTCGCCGGCAGCGTAAGAGAAAGCCGGCAGGTCATCAACCTCGAGGCGTTCGGCTTCCCAGCGCCGGAGCCGATCGTCGGGCCGTTCAACGTGTTCGACATGCGCATCGGCCTGTCGCAGCCGATTCTCGACTTGAGCGCGCTCAACAACGCGCGCTCGGCCAGCTTCTCGGAGCAGGCCGCCGCAAGCGGCGTGAAGTCGGCGCGCGAGCTGGTCGTGCTCGTGGCCGTCGACCTCTACCTCGAAGCCGTCACCGCCGCCAGCCGCATCGACGTGGTCAAGGCGCAGCAGGACACGGCGGATGCGCTCGAACGTCAGGCCCAGAACCTGAAGAGCTCGGGCCTGGTTGCCGGCATCGACGTGCTGCGCGCGCAGGTGCAGGTGCAGACGCAGCGGCAGAAGCGCA
>JBDTWC010000151.1:0-6305 GCA_040006875.1 Acidobacteriota bacterium
GCGGCGACTACTACGACTGCTTCCCGGTCGACGACGACGTGTTCGGCTTCCTGATCGCCGACGTGTCGGGCAAGGGCGTGGGTGCCGGCCTCTACATGGCGCAACTCAAGGGGCTGGTGTTGTCGCTCGCGCGCCAGCATCGCTCGCCCCGCGATCTGCTCATCGCCGTGAACCGCGTGCTGGTCGATCATCTCGACGACCGCAGCTTCATCACCATGAGCTACGTGGTCGTCGATCTGCGCCGTCAGGTGATGACCTACGCGCGCGCCGGCCACTGCCCGATGATCGTGGCGCCAGGGGCGCGCGGCGGCGCGCAGCCGCCGATCACGGTGCTGGCGCCAGACGGGCTGGTCGTCGGCTTGACCATCGATGACGGCACCCTGTTCGAGTCGTTGCTCGAAGAGGTGACGGTGCCGCTCGCGCCGGGCGATCTGTTCCTGCTCTTCACCGACGGGATGAGCGAGATGATGAACCCGGCCCATGACTGCTTCGGCGAAACCCGACTGGCCGAGATCGTGGGCGAGCACCGCGCGCAAGCCCTCGACGATCTGGCGGACCGCCTGGTGGCTGAGGTGCGGGCCTTCGGGGCCGGCGCGGCTCAGCACGACGACATGACGATCCTGCTGCTGCGGGTCGAGACGGCCGCACCCCGCCAGGTGCTGGTCGCGACCGCGGCCGGGACTACGGAGATGGACGCGTGATGACCGAGCTCGACGTGGTGTTCAGCACTCAATCGGAGATCGAGGCGTCGGTGGTGCAAGGGCTACTCGAGAGTCAGGGCCTGCAGGCGGTGCGCATGGCTGGCCCACCGACCAACGTGTTCGTGTTCGCGGTCACGCCCCTCGGCATGATCCGTATTGGCGTGCCGCACGACCAGGGCGACGACGCGCGCCGCGTGCTGCTGACCCACGGCGACGCCGGCGGCAGCGGTCTGGTCGTGCCGCTGGCCAGCCAGTTCGACGCGATTGAGATGCGGCTCCGCTATCGCTTCAAGGATCGCGGCCTGCTCGAGCACGCCCTCACGCACAAGTCGCGCGCCGCCGAAGATCCCAGCGGTGGGGTGGCCGACAACGAGTCGCTCGAGTTCCTCGGCGACGCCGTACTCGGCTTCGTGGTTGCCGACTTGCTCTATCGCGACTTTCCGGAATTCAGCGAAGGGCCGAAGTCGAAGGCCAAGGCGGCCCTGGTCTCGACGACGGCGCTCGCCGATCTGAGCCGTACCCTCGGCCTCGGCGACGACCTGCTGCTCGGCAAGGGCGAAGCGAAGACCGGCGGACGCGCCAAAACGGCGCTGCTTGCCGACGTGTTTGAAGCGATCGTCGCCGCCATCTACCTCGACGGCGGCATCGAAGCGGCCCGCACCTTCGTCGAGTTCCAGCTGCGTCTGCTCATCGCCACGGTGCGCGACTCCGCATCGTTCGGCCGTGATCACAAGTCGGCGCTTCAGGAAACGCTGCAGGCTCAGGGCCGCGCCTTGCCCAGCTACCGCGTGGCCAGCGAAACCGGACCGGATCACGAGAAGCGCTTCGCCGTGGCCGCGATTGTCGACGGCGCCGTGCTGGCCACCGGTTCCGGCAGGACGAAAAAGGAAGCTGAGCAAGAGGCGGCGCGACTTGCCCTGGCCGCGCTCGGCCACTAGTCGATCTCGATGATGCCCCAAGGCTTGCGCTCGGCGGCTCCGGCTCCGGCTCCGGCTGTCGCCAAGCTCGGCTCGCTCTGCGGCAGCCGCGCCAGCGCGTAGGCCTGCACCTCGCGCGCCACGTCGTCGACGCCGGGCGGCATGGGCCGCGCGTGCAGGCGCACCCACAGACGCAGCACCGGATCCGCGAAGCTGTAGCGTTTCTGTCGCGCCACCACCAGATCCACGTCCTCGAGCCACGACAGGTAGTCCTTGGTGGAGCCGGGCGTGCGCCGTAGGCGCTGCGAGATCTCGGTCAGCGTGAGCGGCTCGTCTTCGGCGAGGATCTCGAGGATCGCCTTGAGCGCGCCGTAGCCGCGGGCGCGGTGCAGACGAATCTCGTAGCGGTAGCCGCACCAGGCGGTGAGCGCGCCGTCGGAGGTGAGCAGCGCCGTCATCGCGCTGATCGGATCGCCGCCCCGTTGGCTCATGGCCGCCGCCATGTCGCCGAGGGCACGCACGTAGGCGGCGCGGCCGTCGGACAGGGCGTGAATGGCCGCGGCCAGTTCCTCGCGTTCGGCGGCGGTCGTCGCCTCGCTCGGCGGCAGCATCGCCGCCACGTCGGACCTGGCCAGCGGCGGCAGGTGTACCACTTCGAAGCGAGCGGCCGCGTCGCGCAGCACGCGATGGGCGCGGGCCACGTAGCGGCTGGAGCAGACGAAGCGGTTGGGGCTGTCGGCCACCGCCTGGACCAGCTCGCGCAGCACCTGACGCAGGCCGGGGAAGCTCTCGAAGGTGCGCAGCTCGAGTACCTCGTCGAGCAGGAACGTGGCCGGCTGGCCGTCGGGGGTGCGGGCGCGCTGGAAGAAGGCGAGCGTGCGATCGAAGGCGTCGCGCGCGCTCGTGGGCACGGCGGCGTCGCCCTCGGTCATGCCGGCATCGACAAACGGCGACGACGAGATCACGGCGTGATGGAAACGCTCGGGCGTGCTGGCGGCGCGCTCGATGTCCACATACTGGCAGTTGGCGCGGCCCAGACGATCGGCGAGGCCGTGCAGCAGCGTCGTGCGTCCGGTGCCGCAGCCGCCGAGCACCACCGGCACGCGCGACGGCGTGGCGTCGAGCGACGCGAGGATGCGGCGCTCGAGTCCGGCGTGTGCGGCCATCACGAGCACACTCCGGACGACGGGCGCGGCGCGACGGCAGCGATGAGGCGTGGGAGTGTGGCGGCGGCGTGAGCGGCGGTGGGCATGGGGAGGAGCCGGTGCGCGGCACTGGTCGCGCGAACGTTGAAGCTAAGCACCTGGCTGCGCCTTGTCAACGTGAAACTACGGTGGAAAATAGTTGACAACACAGCGCCGTGGGGATTGGGCAATCGACACGAGCGCCAGCGCGGCGACACCGTGACCAGTGCATCGTAACTGGTGTTCGTCGAACGGCTACACTATCCTGATGCGTCAGGCGGCTCGGCGGCGCGCGTGCCCTCCCGAGTTCGGCCGCGACCGGACATGTCTTCATGAATATCGTGGTGCTGGGTGCCCAGTGGGGCGACGAAGGCAAAGGCAAGATCGTCGATTTGCTGACGCCGCATTTCTCGGTGGTGGGACGCTATCAGGGCGGGCACAATGCCGGCCACACGGTCTACGTGCGGGGCCAGAAGTTCGTGCTGCATCTGATCCCGTCGGGCATCCTGCATGCCGGCGTGTCCTGCCTGATCGGCAACGGCGTGGTCGTCGATCCCACGGCCTTGTTCAAAGAAATCGACGAGCTGGCCGGGCTCGGCATCTCGGTCGAGGGGCGACTCTTCATCAGCGATCGCGCCCATCTCATCCTGCCCTACCATCGCGAACTCGACGTGCTCAGCGAGGCGCGCCGCGGCGAGCGCAAGATCGGCACGACCTCGCGCGGCATCGGCCCGGCCTATGAAGACAAGATCGGGCGGCGCGGCGTGCGCCTGTGCGACCTGGGCGACCGCGCGGCCCTGGCCGGCGAGATTCGCGACAACGTCCACGCCCGCAACCAGATGATCAAGGACTCGCACCTGGACTGGAAGCAGGTCTACGACACCCTGCTCGAGCAGGGCGAGCGGTTGAAGACGTGGTCGATTGACGGCTCGCTCTTCCTGCACACCGCGATGGCCGAGGGCCGCCGCGTGCTGTTCGAGGGCGCGCAGGGCACGATGCTCGACATCGACCACGGCACCTACCCCTACGTCACCTCGTCGAACGCGTCGGTCGGCGGGGTGTGCACCGGCCTCGGCGTGCCGCCGCACGCGATCGGCGGCGTGCTCGGCGTGGCCAAGGCCTATGCCACGAGGGTCGGTGAGGGGCCGTTCGTCACGGAACTGCACGACACCATGGGCGAGCGCCTGCGCGAGACCGGCAACGAGTACGGCGCCTCCACCGGCCGGCCGCGACGCTGTGGCTGGTACGACGCCGTGGCCGTGCGCTACGCGGTGCGCGTCAACGGCATCGGTGCGCTGGCGCTCACCAAACTCGACGTGCTCGACGGGATCGAAGAGATCCAGGTGGCCGTTGCCTACCGGATCGACGGCCGCGACGTGCACGACTTCCCGGCCAACCTGCCCAACGACGCCTCGGTCACGCCGGTCTACGAATCGTGGCCGGGATGGACGGCGCCGACCAAGGGGGCCACGTCATTTGCCGCTCTACCGGGCGAAGCGCAGCGCTACATCGCTCGGCTGGAAGAGGTGAGTGGCGTGCCGGTGGGGCTGGTGTCGACCGGCTCCGATCGCAACGAGACGATCATCCGCGCCGATCGCCCGCTGGCGACCTGGTTGAAGTAGGGCGCCGCTAGGGGCGGCGGTGCTTCTCGCAGAAGAGCGATAGCGCTTCCGCGTTGGCGCCCGAGAACTCGACGCCGGCACGATAGCGCGTCGGCATGTTCTTCGGCATCTCGAAAGACGCCCACGCCACCGAGCCGAGGCAGCGAACCACGCCGCGCGCGTCGGCGAACGAGACCCGCACCCGCTGGTTGGGCTTGAGCGCGAACGGCGCCACCACCTGCGCGCCGAGAATCGACAGGTCGAGCAGCTGCGCCGGGTCGCCGTCGACCAGCACCTCGACCCCTTCGGCGATGCGCACGCGCGGCGCGCGGCGCACGCCTTGTTGCAGGCCCTTGGGCGGGAGCTCGGCTTCGGGTTGCGTGGATGGCCGCCGCACGCCCGAGGGCCGCGGGCTGGCGTCGTGAGCCACGACCCGCACTTCGCACTCAGCCAGCGATGGATCGTCTTTGACCCGGCCGATCAGCGCGGCGCCACGCGACGTGCCGGAGAACTCACGTTCGACCGCGACGATGCGCGGCCGGTGCCGGAAGATGTGCTCCAGCGCCTCGATCGCCTCGGCGTCGGTGAAGCTGTGCACGCGCCCACCAGTTTCGAACCTGGCGCGTAGAGTCTGGAGCGTACGCTCCGGGCCGATGACGACAATGGTCGCGGACACGACGTCTCAGTGTACGGCACGCGATAGCAGCGCGCAACGCGTCCGCATAGAATGCCCTGATGTCGGTTGACGTGGCCCTGGCGTGCCGGGCGGTCGTGAAGCGCTACGGCGACGTGCTGGCGGTCGACGGACTCGACCTCGAAGTGCGGGGCGGCGAGTGCTTCGGCCTGCTCGGACCCAACGGCGCCGGCAAGACCACCACCATCGAGATGCTCGAAGGCCTGCTCACGCCCGACGCCGGTGTGGTCGAGGTGCTGGGCCGGCGCTGGGCCGACGCCGCCGCCGACCTTCGGCCCCGGCTCGGCATCCAGCTCCAGGAGACGCAGCTGGCCGACAAGCTGTCGGTACACGAGACGCTCCGCTTGTTCCGCGCTTTCTATCCGGCTGGGCCGTCGGTGCCGGCGCTGATGGCGCTCGTGGGCCTCGAGTCGAAGGCCGAGGCGCGCGTCGGCAAGCTGTCGGGCGGGCAGAAGCAGCGCCTGTCGGTCGCCTGCGCCCTGGCCGGCGACCCCGACGTGCTCTTCCTCGACGAGCCCACGACTGGGCTCGATCCGCAGTCGCGGCTCCAGTTGTGGGACGTGCTGGCGCGCTTCAAGGCGCGCGGCGGCACTATCCTGCTGACCACGCACTACATGGACGAAGCGGCCACCTTGTGCGATCGGGTGGGCGTCGTCGATCGGGGTCGCCTGATCGCACTGGGCACGCCGGCCGCGCTCATCCAGTCGCTCGGTGCCGCGCATGTCATCGAGGTGCGCCTCGATGATGCCGCCGCGGCTCCGGCCGTGGCGCTGGTCGCAGCCCTTCCCGGCGTGCGCGAAGCGCGCGTCGCCGGCGGCGTGGTGACGCTCGGCAGCACCGCGTTCCACGAGACCATCCCGGCCGTGCTCGACGTGCTGGCCCGCGCCGGGGTGACGGTGCGCGAGCTCACCACTCACAGCGCCACGCTCGAAGACGTGTTCGTGGCCCTGACGGGAAGGCACTTGCGCGATGGCTGACACCGGCCGCACGCTGCTCTGGCCGGCCTTGCGCGAGCTCACGCTGTCGCGCCTGCGCGAGTTCCTGCGCGAGCCCGAAGCCGTGTTCTGGGTGTTCGCGTTCCCGGTGATCATGACCTGCGCGCTCGGCGTGGCCTTCCGCACCAGGGTCGACGAGCCGGTGCGCGTCGGCATCGAAGGCACGGCGGGCGCGGCCCCGGTTGCCGATGCGACCGAACAGGCGCTGCGCCA
>JBDTWC010000152.1:0-6284 GCA_040006875.1 Acidobacteriota bacterium
GGAAGAAGAAGTGCCAGGAGATGTTGACCTTGAGGGCCGTGTCGGCGTCCTTGGCCAGCACTTCCTGATAACGCGCCAGATTCATCAGGCGGTGGTAATCGCTGATCACCGTCTCGGGCGACGTGCGGAGGATGGCGACTTGGCTCTTGCTCATTGACTGCGATCAGAGTCCGAAGGGCCGGTAGATGAATACCGTGGTGATGAGCCCCCAGAGCGCGACGCAGGTGAGCAGCGGCCGATCCGTAATCAACAGTTCCGAAGGGTTGCCTCCGCCGTCGCGCCGGTGCACGAGGTAGAGATACCGGAGGAGGCCGTAGATCGGGAACGGTACGGTCAACACCAGATTGCGGGTGCCGAAGCGCTCAACTGTCTCTGGGCTCGTACAGTAGATGATGTAGGCCATCAGCGTGGACGCTGAGACGACCCCGATCATCTGGTCGAGCAGGTATGGATTGTATTCATCGAGGATACGCCGGTGGCCGGCCGCGCTGTCGGCCAGCAGCGTGAGTTCGTGCCGGCGTTTGCTGAGGCCGAGGAACAAGGCCAGGAGCACCGTGCACACGAGCAGCCAATCGCTGACCGGCACGCCGATCACGGCGGCGCCCGCGTCGGTGCGGAGTACGAAGCCGATGGCAATCGATAGCACGTCGAGGATCACCACGTGCTTGAGCCAGCGCGAATAGAGCACGAAGAGCAACAGGTAGGCCGCGGCCACGCCCGCAAACGGGGGGCTGAGCCACAGCGCCGCGGTGAGCGCCCCGAGGCCGAGCCCCACTGCCCACCACACGGCCACGGTGGCTGGCAGAGCGCCGGAGGCGATGGGGCGGAAACGCTTGATGGGATGCTGCCGGTCGGCATCGCGGTCGAAGAGGTCGTTGACCAGGTAGACCACGCCTGAGAGGACGCAGAAAATCGCAAACGCTGCCGTCGAGCGGGCGACGGCCACCGGATCGAGCAGGCGCTGCCCGAACAGCAGAGCCGCGAACACAATGAGGTTCTTGGTCCACTGTTCCGGCCGTAGTGTTCGCACCAGGCTCGGCATCGCGGACCGTTCCCCTACCCGCATGGTTCCGGCGTCTCGCATCTCGAGATCCGGTTGTATCGGACGCGCCATGGCGCGCGATCCGGGAGGCTTACTCGGAGAAGCTCTTGATGGCTTCGGCTTCCGAATCGTAGGTGTCGAAGACCGTCAGGAGCTTCGTGATGGACAGCAGGTCCTCGATGCGCTTGGTCAGGTTCAGCAGCTTGAGGCTGCCACCCTGACGGCTCACCGTGGTGTGCGTGCGCACGACTTCGCCCAGGCCGGCCGAGTCGATGTAGGGCACGTTCTCGAGGTTGAGCACGAGCTTCTTGTTGCCTGCTGCGAGCAGGGCATTGATGGCCGCCTTCAGCGTCTCGTCCCCCTCGCCCAGCGTCATCTTGCCCGTGAGGTCGAGAATCGTGACGTCGCTGACTTTCCGTTCGGCGATTTCCATGCCGGTCATCCTCCGCAGTCGTGTTCACGCCGGTTGCGCGGCGGTGGCACCTGACAAATATGGTGAAGCCCCTGAACACCGGGCGTTTGCACGGTCTTCAAGGGCTCCGAATGTTACTGACGATTCCTCGACCACGTCAACGGCTTAAGGCCGCCGTCGCGGTCGGGGCAAGACGCGCTACTCCGCCTCGCGACGCTGCTTCTTCCGGTTGCGCTTTCGCGCCAGCGCCTGCTTGGCCCGGCGCTTGTCGCCGGGCTTCAGGTAGAAGGAGTGCTTCTTGATGTCCTTGATGATGTCCTCTTGCTGGACCTTGCGCTTGAAGCGACGCAAAGCCGACTCGATGGACTCGCCTTCCTGGATCTTCACCTCGGCCATCTCGAACTCACCTCCTCCCGTATTGGCATTCCCCCAGGCCCGAAACGAGAACTGGGAGTGAATATGCTAGGCTATCACACGGTTTTCTCCGCCGGCGGCGCAAAATGCGGCTCTGCGTCCATCTCCTCGCCATTCCTGCAAGTCGCTACAAACACGGCAGATAGTCGGATGAAAGTGCTGATCGTCGGGGGCGGCGCGCGCGAGCACACGCTGGCCGTGCAGATGGCCGCGGAACCGGGCACCTCGGTGGTATGCGCGCCCGGCAATCCGGGCATCGCCCGCGATGTGGCCGTAGCATCCGTCAATCCGCTCGATCCCGACGCCGTGCTGGCGCTCGCGGAATCGATCGGCGCCGACCTCACCGTCATCGGCCCGGAAGCGCCGCTGGCCGCGGGTGTTGTCGACCGCTTCCACGCCGCCGGTCGTGCGATTTTCGGGCCGACCAAGGCTGCTGCACAGATCGAGACGAGCAAGGCCTTCGCCAAGAACCTGATGCGGCGCTACGGCGTGCCGACCGCGGAGTCGGTGGTGTGCGACACGATCGACGACGCCATGGCGGCTCTCTCCGCGGGCCGCCTCGGCTGGCCGGTGGTCGTCAAGGCCGATGGCCTGGCGGCGGGCAAAGGCGTGGTGATTGCGTCCGATCGAGCCGCGGCGGAGGCGGCGGTGCGCGCGGCGATGCTCGATGCGGCGTTCGGCGCCGCCGGCGCGCGGCTGGTGCTCGAGGAGTGCCTCACAGGCGAAGAGCTGTCCTATTTCTTGATCGTGTCGGGCACGCGCTTTGTCGCCTGCGGCTCGGCCCAGGATCACAAGCGCCTGCTCGATGGCGACGAGGGCCCGAACACCGGCGGGATGGGCGCGTTCGCGCCGAGCGTGTTGATGACCGACGCGCTGCAGGCGCGCCTCGACCGTGAGGTGGTCGTGCCGGTCCTGGCGGGCATGGCGGCCGAGGGCACTCCGTTTGTCGGCTTCTTGTACTGCGGCCTCATGCTCACGCCCGGTGGGCCCAAGGTGATCGAGTTCAACTGCCGCTTCGGCGACCCCGAGGCGCAGGTCGTGCTGCCGCTCCTGGCCGAGCCGTTGGCGCCGCTGCTGCTCGCCGCCGCCACCAACGGTGACCTGCCGTCGCGGGCCGTGTTCTCCGATGACGTGACCGTTGGCGTGGTGTTGGCGGCGCGCGGGTATCCGCACGCTCCCGAGTCGGGTCAGGTCATCCACGGTCTCGATGCGGCATCCACCGATCGTACAGGGGTGCAGATTCGCTTCGCCGGTGTGGCCGCGCGCGACGGCCAGCTGGTCACCGCGGGCGGACGCGTGCTCACGGTGGTAGGGCGGGCGGGGGACTATGCAGCCGCGATCCGCGCCGCCTACGCTGCCGCCGCCGGGGTCACGTTCGACGGCATGCAGCGCCGCGCCGACATCGGCGCCCGAGCGGTGCGCTCCGCGTCTTCGCCGCGGCGATGAACTACGCCGAGGTCAGACCGGCTCCCGGGTGAATCAAGCCGATTCGCTGCTCGGGCTCGACGTCGGCGACACGCGGCTGTTGGCTAGGAAGCCGGCGCGGCCGGCAAGAGCACCCGCAGAGCATGGCCGATGTGCGTCCTGAACGTCTCGGCCGCGTGCCCCTCGGGAACTTCCTCGTAGACCACGTCGGCGCGTGCCTCTTCGAGCGCGGTACGCAGCGTGCGCGCGCCTGTGACGTCGGTATCGTAGGTGGCGCCGAGCTCGAAGAAGCGCACGCCGAAAACGGCGCGCTGGCCCTGCGCCTGATTGGTGATGAGCGTGGCGGCCTGCGCCGGCGGCGCCAGCGACGCGCACAGACCGAACACGCCGGGATGCTCCACGGCCAAGTCGAGAGCGCCGTAGCCGCCGAGCGAGCTGCCGAAGATCGCCCGCTGATCGGGTGCCGGGAAGGTGCGCAGACGCTGGTCGATGGCCGGCACCAGCTCGGTGGCCACGAAGGCCCGCCACAGCGGATTGCGTGAGTATTCCTCCTGGCGGGTCCCGGGCTCCACGAACACCGCGATCAGCGGCGGAATCCGCCCGGCGGCGATCAGCCGATCGAGCACCGACGGCACGGCCATCCACTCGGCGTAGTTCCCACCGTCGAGGAAGTAGACGGTGGGATAGATGTCCTGCGATCGGTCATAGCCGGCCGGCACGTAGGTCCAGACCCGCCGCGTCGCTTTCAGCAAGCGGCTCGGGAAGGCCTCCTCAGTCAGGCGGCCGACGCTCGCGGGCGCCGGCCCATCGATCTCCGGGTGGCTCACGAAGAACGGCATGCGGATCTCAGAGCGTGGTCCGGTGAACGTGCGCACGGTGCGCGGATTGCGCGGGTCGGTCGTGGCGTCCTGGTCGAAGAGGAAGGTGTATTCGAGGCGGGCGTTGGTGAACGCCGTGCCCTCGAGGAGTGACCACGACGTACCGGCGATGCGGGCCGGGGTACCCGCCTTGGCGTCATAGCCCTGCGCTGTCATGGCCCAGCTGTTGAAGTCGCCGACGATCCGCGGCGTGCGGCCGCTGCCGTCGTCGCCGACGAAGAAGAAGAGGCGCGAGTTCTGCTCGATGATCGGGTTGCCGCCGTGCGCGGCCAGGAAGCGCTCGATCGCCGCCGACTTCTGCGCCGGGTCGGAGGCGCTCTCGACCTGGCGGAGCAGCGCCTTGACCGTCGGCGGATCGCCGATGCAGCCCGCAGCCCAGAGCGTAGCGATCGCCAGCGCCACGAGCCGGCCGGCGTGACGCCGAGTCACCGGCATCATGCGAGCGCGGCGGCCAGGGCCTGAGCGGCGCTCTGCGCTTTTCCGCCCTCGACGATGAGCTGACCGCAGGCGGCGCGGATGTCGCGGCCCCGGCTCTTGCGTACCGACACGGTGACGTGTCGATCGGCCAGGATGCGGGCGAAGGCGTTTACGCGTTCGTCGGCCGGACGCTCGAACGGAATGCCCGGCGCCGCGTTCAGCGGGATGAGATTGACCTTGGCCTTCACCCCGTCGAGGAGCCGCACCAGCCGACGCGCATCGGCAGGCGTGTCGTTGACGCCGTCGAGCATCACGTATTCGAAGGTGATGCGGCTGCGCTTGCTCACCGGGAAGCGCTTGCAGGCGTCGATCACGGCGTGGAGACCATATTTCTTGCTCGGGGGCACGAGGGCCGCGCGTTGGTCTTCGGTGGTGGCGTGGAGCGAGATGGCCAGGTTGGGCATCAAGGGCTCGGTCGCCAGCTTGTCGATCATCGGCACGAGGCCCACCGTGGACAGCGTGACCCGGCGCGGCGAGACCGCCAGCCCGTGCGCCTCGTTGATGAGCGCCAGCGCCTGCATCGTGGCGTCGTAGTTGTGGAGCGGCTCGCCCATGCCCATGAGCACGATGTTGAAAGGCGCGTCGAGCAGCCCGGTGGCCTTGGCCAGCACTCGTACCTGCCCGGCAATCTCACCGGCCGACAGGTGGCGCACCAGCCCCATCTTGCCGGTCAGGCAGAAGGCGCAGCCCATCGCGCAGCCGACCTGGGTCGAGATGCAGAAGGTCTGCGCCGGGGTGTCCGGGATGTAGACGCACTCGATCTGCCGGCGATCGCCGAGCTCGAGCACCAGCTTCTGGGTGCCGTCGTCGGAGTGTTCGTGACGCACGATCGAGGGCGTGGCGATGCGAAAGCGCGTGTTCAGGTCGGCGCGGAGCGCGCGGCCCAGGTCGCTCATGGCCTCGAAGTCGGTGGCGCCGCGTTTCCAGATCCACTGGAAAATCTGCACCGCTCGAAATCGGGGCAGCCCCTCAGACACGACGAGGGCCTCGAGCGCGGGCAGCGTCAGGTCGGCGAGATCAGTCTGGGAGTGGGGCGGCACGGCGTCTTTCGCAGGCAGTGTGACGAGCTCGCGGAAGGCTCAAGTGTAGCATTCGCGCCGCGCCGCGCATGGGCCTCCAGCACGCCGCTTGCGCGCCCCTGCATCGCGTGATATGATTGGACGTAATTCCTTTGCAGTCAACGACTTAGGGGAATAGTCCGGAGAGGTCTGCCCGCCATCGTGTCCGACACCGCCATCCAACGGGAAGTCCTACCGAATGGACTTCGCCTGGTCACCGAACGGATGCCGCATGTGCGGTCGGTGAGCATTGGCGTCTGGCTGACGCGAGGATCGCGTCACGAGCCCTCGGCTCACGAAGGCATCGCGCACTTCGTGGAGCACATGCTCTTCAAGGGCACGGCGAAGCGCTCGGCTGAAGACATCGCCCAGCAGGTCGATTCAATCGGCGGCCATCTCGACGCGTTCACCTCCAAGGAATACGCCGGCTACTACATCAAGGTGCTCGACGAGCATCTGCCGTTGGCCGTCGACGTGCTCTCGGATTTGGTGACGAGTCCCTCCTTCGACGCCGCCGAGATCGAGCGGGAAAAAAAGGTCGTGCTCGAAGAGATCAAGATGGTCGAGGACACGCCCGA
>JBDTWC010000153.1:0-6273 GCA_040006875.1 Acidobacteriota bacterium
CGCGAAGGCGCGCGCGTACTTCACGCCGAAGGCGTTCTCGGCGGCGAGGAAGTCGCCGTCGAGCGAGAGCACGACGTCGGCCTTGGTGAAGTCGTAGACCGGCTCGACGTACTCGCCGAAGGCCAGCCGGGTGCCGCCACGCACGTTGTCGCGCGTGGTCGGTTCCCACTGAATCCACTTGGCCTCGGGGAACTGGCCGACGATCTCGTGAATCTGCGCGGCGAGCGTCGGCGAGTTGACCGTTTCGGTCAGGATGCGCAGCCCCGCGCCCTTGGTCGAGGTCTGGGCCGAGAGGGCGCCGCGCATGGCGCCGACAAAGCTGGCCCAGGTGCGGATCTCGCCCAGTTCGGTGATCGTGTTCGATCGATCCGGGTCATAGAGAGTAAGCACCGAGGCTTGCGCGAACAGGTCGGTGCCGCCGAGGCTGGCCGGGTGATCGGGATTGCCTTCGATCTTGGTGGGCCGGCCTTCGTGGCTCTCGACGAGCAGACCGGTGGCGACGCCGGCAAGAGAGATCGCCGTGGCGTAGAACAGAGGCTTGCCCGCCACGAGCTCTTCGGGCTGACGCACGTAGGGCACGATCAGCTCGTCGGGCTGCACCGTACACGCCGACACGCCGGCCAGCGCCAGCGAGGCGCTCATCAACTTCAAGAAGTTGCGTCGGCCGACCGGGTCGTTGAACTCAGACGCGTTGGCCGGGAACTCGCGGTTCAGGAACTCCTTGAATTCAGGAGTTTCCGCCACGGCCTCGAGGCTGCGCCAGTAGTGAGGGCCGCTTGCGTCCTGAAGCTTGGCGCGAATGGCGTTGATGTCTAGCTGCTGCTCTGCACTCATCGTTCTGATTCCGTCCTCCGCCTTCGCGCGCTGCGATGCCCGGCGCGCTACGGCGTGACTCCGGCCGGTCGCCTTCTCGTGCTGTCCTGCTCGTCCCGTCGCTCTAGCGATGGCACACAGAGCAGCTGGTCAGGCTCTGGATCTTGTATTCGGCCACGAGTTTCGGGCCGAGCTCTTCCTGCGCCACTGCCGGCGTGTAGCCCATGGTGAGTACTTCCGACCGCGGCCGGACGTACTGGGCCGGGTTGCGGTGGCAGTTGATGCACCACTCCATCTGGAGCGAGTTCTGCTGCCTGATGAGCGGCCTCTTGTCGACGCGGCCGTGACAGGTCTCGCAGCCGACGCCCTTCTTCACGTGGATGCTGTGGTTGAAGTAGACGAAGTCGGGCAGGTCGTGCACGCGCAGCCACTTGAGCGGTTTGTCGTCGCGGAAGCTGGCGCGCACCGGCTCGAGATAGGGACTGGTCGACCAGATCTGCGAGTGGCAGTTGATGCAGGTCTTGGTCGGCGGGATACCGGCCGACGACGACACCTCCACCGACGTATGGCAGTAGCGGCAGTCGATGCCGATGCCGCCGACGTGGTGCTGGTGGCTGAACTGCACCGGCTGGTCCCGGAACGTATTGGCCGTGGTCACGAAGTCGGACCGCTGTATGAGTGGCAGCAGTGAGCCGATTCCGACCACGACCGCGAGCAGGCCGAGGATGCTGGCTTTCGACCAGGCGTTCGCGCTTTTCGAAAAAATCTGCGACATGAAGCCGTCGTTTCAGCAGTCGCCGGACTGCTTCCTCCCCGCAGGGTGCGGGCACACTCTACACGGGATCGCGGCTGGTCCCAACCCCCCGCCGCACATGGGGGCAGGCCGGTTGTCCAGACAGCAATCCGTTTGTGAAATCTTTCGCAAGCGGATTTGTACCAGATCAGGCAGCAAAAGAAAAGGAACCGGAATGGTCGTATTTAGCTGGCGGGGGGATCCAAGCTCGCTTGCACACGAAAGATTCTGCCCGGCCGGGCGCGCCCGAACCTGCGGATGACAACCAACTTGGCACTTGACACCGTCCGGCCCCACAGCGCATAACTCGGCCTATCCCACCTCGGCTCATGCGCCTTTGGCTGCCGCGCCGTCCTGCGATCGTCCTGGTCACTGCCGTACTCCTGTCGGCGGCGTTGTCCGCCCAGCCAGCGAAGTCCGTCAACGACCGCGATCCATCCGTGCTCGCTCGTCTCACCGACGACGCGCGCGTGGCTCTCGGTGTGCCCGGGCTGTCGGCGGCCCTGTCGGTGGGCGAGGCGGTGGTGTGGGCGCAGGGGTTCGGCCACGCCGACCTCGAGCAGAACGTGGCGGTGCGGCCGGAGACGGTGTTCCGCATCGCGTCGATCTCGAAGCCGATCACGGCCACGGCCGTGATGCAGCTGGTCGAGCGCGGCCTGGTGTCGCTCGAAGATCCGATTCAGAAGTACGTCCCGAGCTTTCCGCGCAAGCCGCAAGGCGAGATCCTTGTGCGCCATCTGCTCACGCATACCTCGGGCATCCGGCACTATCGCGGCGCCGAGTTCGGCAGCCACGACTACTACCCCACGCTCGAACGGGCCATCGCGGTCTTCAAGGACGACCCGCTGGAATTCGCGCCGGGCGAGCGCTATCTCTACTCGACCTATGGCTACAATCTGCTCGCCGGCGTGGTCGAAGCGGCCTCGGGCCGATCGTTTGACGACTACCTGCGCGTCAACATCTTCAACCCGTCCGGCATGACGACGACGTTTCTGGAGCACCCGCAGGAGCTCGTGCGCTATCGCGCCCGGCAGTACCTGCGCGGCCCCACGCTGATGACGTGGCTCAACGCGCCCTATGTCGACCTGAGCGTGAAGTGGGCCGGCGGCGGCATCATCTCCACGGCCAGCGATCTGCTGCGCTTCGACCAGGCTCTCGACGCCGGCCGGCTGTTGCGGCCCGAGACGCAGGACCGGATGTACGTCTCGGCGCGTCTCAAGTCGGGCGCTTTCACCGGCTACGGTCTGGGCTGGATGGTGATCCAGGACGGGGGTCGCGTGAAAGTGGCGCACAGCGGCGGCGCCATGGGCGGCACCACGTATCTGCTGCGCGAGCCCAAGGCCAAGACGGCGTGCGTGCTGCTCGCCAACCTCGACGACGTTCCCCGCCTCAACGAGCTGGCCGACCAGCTCATGACCCTCGCGCCGAGGCCTGCGTCCCTCACGACCCGCTGACCCGACGCCCGTTTCCTCCGACCCTCCGAGAACACGACCCATGTCCGATCGAAAGTATCGACAACCCGGCTACCAGGACGACGACCGCGACCGGAGCCGGCCCCGCGGCGACGCACCCGGCGGCGACCGACGACCCGAGCGCGAACCCGGAGCCCCGGCCGGCACGCGCCGCATGTCGTCGGAGGGCGCCAAGAACCCGCGCATGATGGGCTACAAGTCGGTCGCCAAGTGCGCCCGCTGCGGCACACCCGTCGAGGGCGAGATCCTGACCCTGAGCAAGTGCGAGAAGTGCCAGACCGCGCTGCATGCCTGCATCCAGTGCGTGCACATGGACCCGAGTGCCCGCTTCGAGTGCAGCGAAACCGTGCCGGCCCGCGTCTCGCCCAAGGATGCACCCAACGAGTGCGGCCTCTACAGCCCGCGGGCCGGTTGGGAGCGCGAGACTAGCTCGACGCCGGCGCCTGCCTCGCCCACGAGCAACGCGCCCGAATCCGCGTCTGGCGCCAAGAAAGCGTTCGACGATTTGTTCAACTTCTAGCGGCGGGAACCTGGCCGCTAGTAAGATCGACCCATGGCCATGCTCTCCGATTCTGACCGCCAGACGCTCATCAAGCACCTCGAGCCGATCAGCAAGAAGGTCGACGTGCTGCTCTTCACGCAGACCTTCGGCGGCGGCGAAAGCGGTCTCATCGCCAAGCAGGTGGCCGACGAAGTCGCCTCGCTCAACGACCAGGTCACGGTCGTGGAGAAGAACTTCGTGCTCGACACCGACGAGCGCGCCAAATACGGCGTCGACAAGTCGCCGGCCACGGTGGTGCTGGCCGACGGCGTGGACACGCGCATCCGTTTCTACGGCGCCAACACCGGCTACGAGTTCGTGGCGCTGGTCGAGGCGGTGCTGCTCGCCGGTACGGGAAACCTCGAGCTCGAACCCGAAACCTTGACGGCACTCGCGGCGGTCGATCAGCCGCTGCACATCCAGGTGTTCTCGACGCCCACTTGACCGCATTGCCCCAGGGCGGTCGTCCTGGCTCACAAGATGGCCTACGCGAACCCGAACATCACCGCCGACGCGATCGACGCGCAGGAGTTCATGGATCTGTCGCGGCGCTACCGCATCACCGGCGTGCCCAAGACGATCGTGAACGACAGGATCGAGATCCTGGGCGGGCTGCCCGAGGCCGAGTTCATCGGGTTGGCGCTGCAGAAGCCCGACGCGCCGTAGCCCGGCCTAGCGGCCAGCGGCGCGGCCGCGTTCGTCCGCTCCCGGATGGGTCTGGAGCCACCCCGGCGTCTTGCTGCTGCCCTGCGCCTTCTCCATCCGGGTCAGGAAGCGCACGAAGTTCGCGCGATCGACGCCGGTGCGATCGAGCAGCGTGAACGCGAACTGGTCGGCTTCGAGTTCGAACGCGCGCGAATACCGTGCGTCGAGCAGGAAGGCGGGCAGCGCGGCCGCATACGACGACGCCGACAGCACGTCGCCGACCACCGCCGCCACGAGCACGCCGGCGGCCGAGGTCTGCAGCACGTGCCGCATGGTGTGCCGCTCCTGCAGGTGGCCGATCTCGTGCGCGAGCACGGCGGCGATCTCGTCGTCGTTCTCCGCCACCTTCACGAGTTCGTCGAGCAGCACCACCGAACCACCGGGCAAGGCAAACGCATTCGGACCCACCGCCGGACTGGCTCGGAATTCCAGCCGATAGTCCGCATCGGGCGAGGCCGCGCGCATGAGGCTGTCGAAACGCACGGCCAGCGCCGCGCGCCGTTCCGGAGGCAGCTTCGACGGCGAGAGCGCGATGCGATCGAGCGAGGCCAGTGCCTGGCGGCCCATCTGACGCTCCAGCGCCGGACTCATGCGCGTGGCCACGACCTTGGCGGCCGCCGGCACGCCGTAGACGATGCCGCCCCAGAGCAGCCCCAGCACGCCCACCGCGGCCACCGCGGCCCACGTCCAGCGCAGCTCGAGCTCGTTGACCCAGCGCTCCACACGCTGCGGCGCGCTGGTGGCGACGGGCAGTTCGAAGCCGGCTGGCACCAGGCAGCTGGCCCCGCCGGGCAGATCCAGCCGCCGAGGCAACGTGCCCAGGCGCGGCTCCAAGTGCACCGCGGCCAGTGGGAAGGCCCTGGCGGTGCCGGCGTCTTCGACGTGCACGAGGCCATCGGCAACGCGCACGACCACCGGCCAATGCCGCGACGTCTGGCCGTCGTGATAGGTGGCGGGAACGCCGGTCATACGCCGAAATCGAAGTCCATGGCGTCGCTGAGCTCGGCGCCCGTGGCGGCCGCCTCGAGGCCGCCCGCCAGCGCTTCGCTGACGAGTGGACCCCCAGGCACGAGCAGCAGCGACTCGGCCCGGTAACGCGCCAGCCGGATCCGCGCCCACGGCACGCCCATGCCGATCGTCACCGCGATGCCGAGCACGTTTGTGGCATACAGCCACAGCAACTGCCGCGTCTTCAAGCGGCTCTCGAAGCCATGCGGTCCGAGCCGCGTGTGATTCCACACCAGGTTCTCGAATGCGGTGCGCACGGCCACGACGGTGACGCCGATGCCCGCATAGAGAAGCAGCACGGCCAGCAGCACGCCGGGGCTCGACACGGTTTCGCGATCGGGCGGGCCACCGCCGATGGCCGCGCCGAGAAAGCTGGCCAGCGCCACCGCCAGCCACGCAAGCAGGCCGGCCGCGGCCAGCACGTAGATGCGGTAGACCTTGGCGGTAGGCAGTTCGAGTCCGAACTGCGAGCGACCGTGTCGACTGTTGGCCACGATGAACTCGCGCTGGCGCTTCATCACGTAGGGATAGGCGAGGCCGAGCGTGAACGGCACCGCCACCGGCCAGAACAGGAAGGCGGCGTAGGCCTCTGATTCCAGTCCGTCGAACCCGAAGCGGATGCCGTCGTAGGACGAGTTGGCGGCGCGGAACCGGAAGGCGCGCACCAGGATCAGCGGCATCATGACCAGGAGCGGTAGATACAGGGCGCTCGCCATCAGCGGCGACACCTGCCCGAGTACGGCCAGCAGAATCACGACGGCGTAGGCGATGAGCCGCCCCTTCAGGATCGCGATCGCCGCGGCGTGATAGCCGAACGGACGGCCGTCGAGCAGCGTGTGGCCGTAGAAATAGCGCAGCCGCCGCACTTTCGCCCAGGCCGAATAGATGCCGAGCGTGACGATGCTGAGCAGCAGGTTCACAATCCAGATGCGGAAGTAGTC
>JBDTWC010000154.1:0-6255 GCA_040006875.1 Acidobacteriota bacterium
ACGCACGCCCTCGACGACGACGCGAATCGCAAAGCGGGTGCCGTGTGCGGCGCCAACCAGGGCTTCGATGATGGCGCGGCCCACAGAGCGTCTCAGAACAGCCGGTACGCGAAGCCCACGAGAACTACCGAAGTGTCCGCGCTGACGGCGCGCTCGACCAGCCGGCCGTTCTCCACGAACGTGACGCGCGGATCGGTGAACGCCCGCCCGATCGACAGGTGCAGCATCGTACGGCGGGTGGTGTCGATCCCCACCGACACCCCTGGTCGCCACACGAAGCTGTTGGCGATCTCGACCGGCAGTCCTGACGCGGTCCCTGCCTCGGGCACGCCAACCCGGTTGATGGAGTAGCCGGCGACGAGCGACGGCGCCACCGCCACCCGGCCGAGCTGCCACAGGTAGCGCACTCCGGCCATGAACGGCCGCAGTCGAGCCGCCCCCGCATCGAGCGGCGCGTCGGGCGATGACGCCACTCGGGCCTCGAACCACTCGAACGCGATGGCCGGTCCTAGGCCCGGACCCGAGCCGAGGGCGACCAAGGGCTGGAGCGAGACCCGCGTGCCGGCTGCCGGGCCGGCCTGATTGGCCCAGCCCATCGCGCCCCCGAGTGCCAGTAGATGGGGGTGATCCTCGAGTTCGGCCACCTCGTATGCCGGTCCGCGCTGCGGATCGGCCCTCAACTCCACCACGGACTCGGCGTCGTCCGGGGCGTCGCCGACGACGAGCAGCGACTGCACGTCGCCTACGCCGGTGACGACGCGGGCAATCTCGATCGCCCGGGCTGCTTCCTCTGCACTGGCGACACGGCCCGACAGCTGCGCCACACGCCCGGACATACGGACGTTGATGACACGCGCGCCGATGATCGGGTCATTGACGAGCGCCGTCTTCACGCGAGCCTCGGTGCGCACGGTCTCGATCGTGAGCCCGCTGATGGCTGGCGCGCAGCCGGCAGCGGCCAGCAGAGCAGCGACCAGCGCGAGCGATGCGGCGGCGGGCGGCAGCAGAAGCCTCAACCTGTTCGCCAGCCTATCACCGGCGGCGCGCCTCAGACTCACGCCCGCACGGGCAGATCTCCGGCTGGGCCGTCGTCGTCGCCATCGAGCACGGCAATCCGAACACGTACCGCCGTCGCCTTGGGCACGATGCGGTCGCCGCGTAGACGGATGGCGGCACGGGTCAGCGACGCTCCGAAGAAGAGGATGAGCGACGAGTAGTAGACCCAGAGCAGCACCATCACCAGCGAGCCGGCCGCACCGAAGGTGGAGGCGGTGGCGGTTCGGGTGAGGTAGAGCGAGATGGCCGACTGGCCGACGACGAACAGCACCGCGGTCAGGAACGCGCCGAACCACATGTCGCGCCACAGCAGGCGTACGTCCGGCAGGATCTTGAAGATCATGGCGAAGAGCGCCGTGGCGACCACGAGCGAGGCCCCCGCATTGACCAGCGTCACGACCAGAGGAGGCACCGGAATCCAGCCTGCGGCAAACTGCAGCATGGCACCCACCGTCATCGTGATGACGAAGGACGTGAGCATCAGGAAGCCGATGACGAGCACCAACCCGAGCGAGGCTAGTCGCGATGCCAGGAACACGGCCAAGCTGCCGCGCGACGGCCTCGCCGTCACGCCCCAGAAGTGATTGAGCGACGACTGCATCTGGGCAAACACGGTCGTCGCGGCCAGGAGCAGCGCACCGACACCCATCACCGTCGGCAGAAGACCCGCCTCGTCGATGCGCGACTGGCGCACGGCCGATTCCACCATATCCGCAGCCTCGGCGCCGAGCCACGCCTGCAGGCGCCCCGCGATCTCGCCGCGCGCCGCCTCCTCGCCGAAGACGGCGCCGATGATCGAAATGAGAATGACGAGGAGCGGCGCCAGGGACGACAGCGTGTAGAACGCTAGGGCGCCGGCGTGCTGGAACGCGTCCTTTGACGACCACAGCGCTACCGCGTCCTTGAACAGCGCCCAGCCGCGCCTCGCGACGGATGTGGATTCAGGTCTCATGGTGGTCGGATCCGGAGTGGTCACGAGATCACGGCCGCCGACCTTGCCGGTGCTCGTCAATGTCAGTCCTTCGCCCATTCGTTCGCGCCTGGGGCGCGGCTCTCCACCGCGGCGCGCGCTGTGCTGATTAGTTGGTGTACAAAATATATTAGTACACAGCGTGGCACCGAACACAAGCTCGACACCAGTGAGCCGCCTGCACGGCGGCTCAGAACGCCTGGCCGAGCGAGATGTACCAGCGACCGAACGGCTGGCCGCTGCGGCCGGTCAGCGGCAGACCGTAGTCGATGCGGGCCAGCCCGAACGGCGTCTCGATGCGCAGGCCGAGCCCAGCGCCGTAATCCAGATCGCTGAACGAGAGTTTGCCCAGCCGCGGGTAGACGTTGCCGGCGTCGACAAAGCCCACGCCCCTGACCCACTTGTAGAGCGGAAAGCGGATCTCCTGATTGAGGACCAGCGTAGCGGCGCCGCCGATCGGATCGCCGAAGAAGTCCGTGCCGCCCAGGCCGTTCTCGGCAAAGCCCCGCACGCTCGTGCCGCCGCCGGCGAAGTAGCGCTCGCTGAAGAGCAGGGGTGGATCGAAACCCCAGGCCGCACCCACGCGCGCGGCCGAGGCCAGCACGACGCGCTCCCCGATCGGCTTGAAGTAGAACTGCTGCAGGATGTACTTGAGGAAGCGCAGATCCGACCCGAGCGACGGGGTGGCGAACTCGATGCCCGTCGACTGGAACCACCCGCGGTGCGAGTCGAACGGATCGTCACGCGTGTCGCGGGCCACCGTGCCGGTCAAGCGGGCCACGTCCACTCTGAGATCGAACGGCGCGTCGTCGGGCGTCCGGTCGATCTGGAAGGCGTGCGTGCGCAGGAACCGGTAGTTGTAGGCCACCGTCAGGTTCGAACGCGGGTTGAAGCGCTGCTCGGCGACGACCTCGGTCCCGTCGCGCACGAAGGGCGTGATGTCGGCGGCCTTGAACTCCTGGCGCGACTGCGTCAGGTAGAGGCTGGTGGCGAGCGGCAAGCCGAAGAGCTCGGGCGTGGACAGGATGCCGCGCGCCAGCCGGCGATCGCGCTCGAGCTGGCCGGCGGCGCCGGCCGAAATCGCCCGGCCGAACAGATTCCGCCGCAGGAAGTCCACGACCAGACCGGGACGAATCTCCCGTTTGCCCTCCAGCGGACCGAGGTCGTCGATCAGGCGCACACCGTAGCGGAAGCGGTAGCGGGGGACTTCGGCCAGGGTGACGACGGCCTTGACGGGCTGCGTGCCGTCGGCGGCGACCTCGCCCACGTTTACCAACTCGACGTCGGCGCGGCGGAAGATGCCGGTGTCGAACAGGCGCTTCTGCGCGCGATAGGTGTCGCTCAGGCTGGCCGGTTCGCCGACCGTCAGAGCGAGTGCGGTTTCGACCGTGCCCGACGTAGTCGTGGAGGTGCCGTTCACCGCCACCTCCGCCAGGACCTGCTGCGCGCCTTCCCGGACGTCCAGCGTGATGTGTGTGGACGGCATCTCGACGTCGGCCACGCTCGCCACCGTCACCCGCACGTCGTTGTAGCCGGCCTGGAGATAGTCGATTTCGACCTGGCGCCTGGCTACTTCGAGGGCGGACGGCACGTAGGGCGTTCCGGCGGCGATGCCAAATTCCTTGCGCACCGTCGCGATCGGGCGCGTGGCGACGCCCGTGATGTCGACGCTGGCAATCTGGAACCGCGGCCCCTCGCTGACGGTCACCGGCAGCGTGGCGGTGTCGCCGGCGAAGATCGGTGCGCCGACCTTGACCTCGGCCCGCTCAAAGCCGAGCGAGCGGTAGTGCGCCGTGAGCGCCCGTTCCACCTCGACCGGCTCGTGCCAGGCCGCCAGGGTGAGCTTGCGGGTCTCGACGACGGTTCGGAGCTCACCGGCGGTGAGCGCCTGCTGCCCCTGGAAGGCAATCTGGCGCTCGGCGTATTTCGGACCCGGTGTCACGTCGAGCACCACCTGCTTGGTGCCGGCCGCCGCGTCGTCACGAATCTCGGCCGTAGCCTCGGCCTGGAGGTAGCCGTCGCCGGCCAGCCACCGGGTGGCCAGCGTTTCGACGTCGTCGCGCAGGAAGCCATCGAACATGGCCGCCGCCCAGGCCTCGCGCATGTCGTCGAGCACGCCGCCCGGCAGCGTCACGCCCTCGACCACGATCGAGGTCGCCGGCCCGCGTTCGATCGCGTAAGTCAGCCCCACCGTCGGCTCGCCGCCAGCCGCCGCGCTGCCGGTGTCGCGGGTGGTCCGGATCCGCGCTTCGAGAAAGCCGCGCTCGTGGTACCACTTGGCCAACCGATCCTGATCCTGCTGCCAGCGGTAGAAGTCGAAGCGGTCGCCCGGCTCGAGCTTCACGTGGCGGCGCAGCTCGCTCTCGTCGAAACCCGTTTCCCCGGTCCAAGTCACCGCCGAGACGCGTGGCGCCGGGGCCCGCTCGGTTGTGGTGCGCGCGGCCCGCCCGCCACCGAAGTTGAGCTCGTTCCGGAACTCGTAACTGCGCCCGTTGTCGTCGAGGGTGGTGCCGCGAATCTCGATCGCCTTGAGCGGCCGGTAGATGGCGATCCAGGTGATGTCGTTGGCATCGCGCAGACTGCGCGAGAAGACCAGTTCGACGTCCCGCCTGAGCTGCTTGGAGACGGTGAGGCGCGTGCTCGGATCGGAGTCGGTCGCCAACAGATCGAACGACGAGCCGGCGCTGCCGAGGCCGCGGCCGACCTGCGCCGAGTCGAGGCCGATGGCGCGTCCAGCAAAGCCAAGCAGTTCGCCCGACAGGAGCAGCAGCAGTTGACCGCGCGCGATTTCCGACTGCGCCACCGTCTGCCGGTCGGCGACCTTGCCGGTCAGCAGCAGCGACACGGCATCGGCCTGGCTGATGCCGTCGGGCGACGACAGATTCGCTTCGAGCGTCTCCGGGGTGCCGTTCACCGACAGACGGATGTCGTACTGCTGCACGCGCGTGACGAGCGAGAGGTCGAGGTTCGGTTCGATCCGTGTGGCGCTCGTGAAGTCCACCGTGCCCCGCTCGAGCGCCCACGTCTGTCCGCCCAGGAACACGGCGCCACCCTCGGCAATCGTCATGCGCCCGGCCAGCACGGGCAGCACGGCGGTGCCGCCGACCTTCAGATCGGTGTCGAGTTCCAGCTTGCCGTAGTTGTTGTCGACGATGATGCCTTCCTGCGACACCACGCTGATGTCGAGACGCAGGCGATCGAGCACGCTCGGCTCGACCGGTAGGGGCGCGACCGTCAGGCCGGACACGAGCTGACCGGCCAGGCTGACAGGTTCGCGATACGAACCGCGCACGACCGTGACGGTGCCGGCCAGTTCTGGATGGGCGAGATCCGCCTTCAAAGTCAGATCCAGATCGACCTCGCTGCGCAGGTTCTCCGGCGCATCGAGGGCCAGTCCCCGTCCCTTGATGTCGATGGAGCCGCCGGCGGGCACGAGGTCCTCGAGCGCCACCTCGCCCGCGAGCTGCAGCGTGCCGCCATTGGCGGCGGCCCGGAAGTCGACCAAGCGGACGCGGTCCTTGGTGAGCGCGATTACGCCGCCAAGTCCAGTGAGTGCCAGGCGCGGGTCGCGCATCGCGACTTCTCCGTCGCGGAACGTGATCTCGCCCTCGACCGCGGGATCTTCGAGCGGCCCGGTGGCACGGATGTCGAACGTGGCGCGGCCGGCGGCGGCTAGATCGGGCGATGCCGCGCCCAGCATGCGCAGGTCGAGCGTGCCGGCAAGCGAGGCATTCACGTCGGGCCGCTCACCGAGCAGGCGCGCGCCGCCAGAGATCGCCAGCGAATTGCCCTTGCCGCTCCACGACCAGTCCTGGATCTGGATCTTCCCGTCGGCCAGCGTCAGCCGGGTCGGACGGTCCTGCTTGAGCGGCTCCCCGGCGATGAGCAGTTCGGCCCGGTCGAAGGTGAGGTCGGCCGTGACGTCCTCCGGCGCAAGCGACGGTGCCTCGATCGTCAGGTCGGCGGAGAGCGTGGCTTCGATCTGCTTGAGCGTGGCCGGATCGACGAAGGGCGCCGCCACGGCCGCGGTGAGTCCGGCGAGCCGAATCGTGGCCGAGGCACGATTGGGCAGCGAGGGCAGCGCGGCCACGTAGCCGGGCGGCAACGTGTCACCGAGGAGCGTCACCGGGACGATGCCTGTCGCAGTGAGGGTGGCACCCTGCCACGCGGCGCCGAACTCCGTCACGGTCAGCAGGCCTTGCGCCAGCGCCGCTTGCAGTTGCACGTTG
>JBDTWC010000155.1:0-6225 GCA_040006875.1 Acidobacteriota bacterium
ATGAGCACGTAGGTGCGGTAGTCGCTGCCGATGCGCCGCGCGTTGAGCGCGATGCCAATGCCGGCGCACAGGCCCTGGCCGAGCGAGCCGGTCGCGACGTCGACAAACGGCAGCCGCGGCGTCGGATGACCTTCCAGGTCGGAGGTGAACTTGCGCAGGTTGAGCAGGTCGGCGCGCGCGACGAACCCGGCCTCCGCCCAGGCCGCATAGAGCAGCGGCGCGGCATGGCCCTTCGACAGTACGAAACGATCGGCGTGCTCGTGCTGCGGGTTCGCGGGGTCGTAGCGCATCTCGGCGAAGAACAACGCCGCCACCAGGTCCGCCGCAGACATGCAGGTCGTGGGATGTCCACCGCCGGCCTCGGTCGTGGAGCGAATCGACTCGATACGAAGCCGAGTCGCGATGTTCTCGAGCACCGGCACGACACTGGACGTCTCAACAGTCACGCAAAATCCTCCGGCCGGAGTGTAGCAGCGTGTTCCCGACACGGGCAACGCCGAAGAACGTCGTCGGGGCCGGAACGTGCGCTCCGCACTAGAATGGGGAGATGGTCGTGATGCGCTATGCCTACGTGCTGGCGCTCGTCGTGTGGGTGGGCGGGCTCATCGCGGCGGGCGCGTTTGTCGCGCCGGCGCTGTTTGGCGTCCTGCAGGCCGAGGCGGGCATGGCGGGCCGGGCGCTGGCGGGCGCCGCGTTCGGCGAGGTGCTGCGCCGCGTCCTGGTGGCCGGTGAAGTGGCCGGCGTGGTGATGTTGGTGGCCATGACCATCCTGCGCCTGCTCGGCCCGAAGCCCTTGAGCTACGGACTCCGGGCCCTGCTCATCGGCGCGATGCTGGCGGTCAACGCCTATACGGCGCACGTCGTGCTGCCCGAGACCGACGGCCTGCGGCGCGAGATGAGCGGTCCGGTGGCCCAGGTGGCCGCCGACGACCCCCGGCGCGCGCGCTTCGACCAGCTCCACGGCCTGTCCACCACGCTCGTCACCGCCATCGCCCTTGCCGGGATCGCGCTGGCCGCGTGGGAGGCGCGAGAATAGGTCGTCTGCGTATGACACACACCATCACGCTCATCGCCGGCGACGGCATCGGCCCCGAGGTGACGCGCGCCGTCGTGCAGGTGCTCGAAGCCGCCGGCCTCAGCGCCGTCTGGGAGCCGTTCGAGGCGGGCGCCAACGCGGTGGCTGCGCACGGCACCACGCTGCCCGACGACCTGCTGGCCTCGATTCGCCGCACCAGGGTGGCCCTCAAGGGGCCGGTCACGACGCCCATCGGCGAAGGCTTCACCAGCGTGAACGTGGGCCTGCGCCAGGCACTCGCGCTGTACGCGAACCTGCGGCCGGTGTGGAACCTGCCCAACGTGAAGTCGCGCTACGAGGGCGTCAATCTGGTCATCGTGCGCGAGAACACCGAAGACCTCTATGCCGGCCTCGAGCACACCGTGGTGCCCGGCGTGGTGGAGAGCCTCAAGATCATCACCGAGGTGGCCTCCACCCGCATCAGCCTGTTCGCCTTCGAACACGCGCGGCGCCACCAGCGTTTGCGGGTCACGGCCGTGCACAAGGCGAACATCATGAAGCTGAGCGACGGGCTGTTCATCGACTGCGCCCGGCGCGTCGCGAAAGACTTCCCCGAGATCCAATACGACGAGCGCATCGTCGACGCCGCCTGCATGCAGCTCGTGATGTTCCCGGAACGCTTCGACGTGCTGCTGCTGCCCAACCTGTACGGCGACATCGTGTCGGACCTGTGCGCCGGCCTGGTCGGCGGCCTCGGCGTGGTGCCGGCGGCCAATCTGGGCGCTGACGGTGTGGGCGTGTTCGAGGCCGTGCACGGCAGCGCGCCCGACATCGCCGGGCAGGACGTGGCCAACCCGCTGGCGCTGCTGCTCTCGGGAGTCCTCATGCTGCACCATCTGAACGAAGACGCGATTGCCGATCGCGTGATGCGCGCGGTCACGGCGGTGCTGGCCGACGGGTCGGTGCGCACGCGCGACATCGGCGGCACGTCGTCGACCACCGAGTTCGCCGCCGCGCTGTGCCGCGCCATGGACCGACCGCAATGACCACCGACGAGATCGCGCAGGCGGTCTTCGCCCGCGACGAAGTGGCCAAGTACCTGGCCGGCAGCCACGGAATCCACGGCGACGAGGCCCGGGCGCGGGTGGAGGGCTACCTCGACGAGCTGCGCACCACGCAGCGCTACGAGCTGTACCGCGCGCTCGAATATCCGCTCTACCCTATCCTGCGGAAGCTCGAACGCACCGACGAGCGCGTCGAGCTGGCGCAGGCTGCGGCTGCGCGCGACTGCCGCCTGGTCTACGCGTCGAATCACCGCAGCCACATGGACTACCTGCTCGAGCTGCTGGCGCTCGACGACGCGGGCATGAAGCCCCCGATCATCGCCGCGGGCATCAATCTCTTCGGCGGACCGCTCGGGCTGATTCACCGGCACGTCACCGGCGCGCTGCCCATCCGGCGCAACACCAAAGACCCCGCCTATCACATCACGCTCAAGGCCTACGTCGCCGAGCTCCTGCGGGGGCAGGACTTCTTCTTCTATCCCGAGGGCGGGCGCAGCTACAGCGGCGGCCTGAAGTCGCCGAAGACCGGCCTGCTCACGGCGTGCCTGCAGTCGGCGCAGCCGAACCTCGTCATCGTCCCGGTGTCGATCGCCTACGACCTCGTGCTCGAAGATCACGTGCTCGCCCGCCAGAAGGTGAAGGGCCGGCAGCGCGCCTTCAGCCGTGAGGTGGCCGAGATGGTGCGCTACGCAGTGGGCTACCGCAGCCGCGCGTTCGTCACCTTCGGCGAGCCGATTTCCGTCGACGACTTCGCGGGCGACTCCCGGCGGTCGGTGCTCGACCTCGGTCACCTGGTGATGGAGCGCATCGGCCGGCAGATGAAGGTGCTGCCGACGGCGCTGATGGCCGCGGCCATGGGGCCGTCGATTCCCGAAGCCGAGCTCGCCGGCCGCATCGACGCGATGCTGGAGCCGCTCGCCGCCTCGGGCGCGAACCTCGACGTCCGCACGTCGGCCGAGGTGATCGCGGCCGCCGCCGGCCCGCTGGAGGATCGCGGCATCATCGCCCGGGAGGAGGGCCTGTTTCGCGTGCGCGATCGCAACTTGCTCCGCTACTACGCGCGCGCGATCGAACACCTGCTGCCCGTCCCCAGACCGAGGGACTGATGCTCGCCGCGACGTCGAAAGCGCTCTTCCACGGGCTGGCGCGCGTGGGGCTGGTGCGGCGCCTCGCGTCGCGCTACGGCATGGCGCCGGGATACGGCTTCGCGCGGCGGTTCATCGCGGGCGAATCCGTGGACGAGGCGATCGAGGCGGCCCGCACGCTCGGCGCTCGCGGCTTCGGCGTGTCGCTCGACTACCTCGGCGAAAGCGTGGCCACGCTCGAACTGGCCGACGCGGCCACGCGTGACTATCTCTCCATCGTCGAGCGGGTGGTGGCATCTGGCGTGGAGCGCAATCTGTCGCTGAAGCTCACGCAGCTCGGGCTCGACATCGACAAGGCCACCGCGCTCGACAACCTGCGGCGCATCCTGGAGCCGGCCGGCACGCGTGGGTTCTTCGTGCGCGTCGACATGGAGGACTCGGCCTACACCGACGCCACGCTCGAGGTGATCGACACGCTGTGGGGGCTCGGCTACCGCCACGTCGGCACCGTGATTCAGTCGTGTCTGCTGCGCAGCGCCCGCGACGTGGACCGCCTGAACGCGCTCGGCGCGCGGGTGCGGCTGGTGAAGGGCGCGTATCGCGAGCCGGCGACGGTGGCCTACCGGCGCATGGGCGACGTCGACGACGCGTTCATCGACCTGGCGAAACGGCTGCTCGATCACAACCCGTATCCGGCCATCGCCACGCACGATCCGATCATGATCGACGCCGTGAAGGCGTACGCGCGCGAGCGTGGGCTGACCGCGGACCGCTTCGAGTTCCAGATGCTCTACGGCATCCGGCGGGATCTGCAGGCGGCACTCGTCGCGGAGGGCTACCGCGTGCGCGTCTACGTGCCGTTCGGCAAGCAGTGGTTCCCGTACTTCATGCGGCGGCTGGGCGAGCGTCCGGCCAACGTCGCGTTTGTCGTGAAGGGCATCCTGCGCGACCGCTAGCCGCTGAGCCCGAGCGACATCCACAGGTTCTCACCGCAATAACTGCACTTGTCACTGAATGTCGCCGTGACAGGCCCCGTTACAATCAGCGACACCACCCGCGGATGAGGCCCGCCAGCGCATCGCGGCACTGCCGCACGCTCGCCAGGTCGACCCACTCGTCCACGCCGTGCAGGCCAGCCCCGGCGGGTCCGAACAGCACCGACGGAATGCCCGCCTCGCCGAGCACGGCGGCGTCGGTCCAGAAGCTCATGCCGATCGTGTTCGCGCGGCAGCCCGCGGCGCGGGCCGCGACGCCGAGCGCTACCGGCAGCGGATGCGCGGCGTCTACTTCGTACGGCGGACGGCCGAACACCGCCCTGGCGCGCGCCTTGAAGGCGGGATCGGCGGCCGCCAGCCGGGTCAGGATCGCGTCGACCTCGGCGGCGAGCACGTTGGGCGCTTCCCCGGGCAGCGTGCGCCGCTCGAGCTGCAGCGCGCAGCGATCCGGATAGCTGCTCAGTTCACGTCCGCCCTCGATAAGCGACGCATGCAGCGACGCCGTGCCCAGACGGGCGTGGCGCGCACCGGCCTGCAGCCGGCCGTCGAGCTCCTGCAGCGCCAGCAGCACGCGCCCCATCTGCAGAATCGCGTCCACGCCTTCGGCGGGCCGGCTGCCATGCGCGGCGACACCGACGGTCTCGACCTCGGCCCACTCGAAGCCCTTGTGCGCGACTGCGATGTCCAGATCGGTGGGCTCGGTGACGACCCCTGCGTCGGCCCGCCACCGCGTGACGAGGGCGTCGGCGCCGATGCTCGAATGCTCTTCGTCGACCACGCACGCCACCACCACGCGGCCCGCAGCCAGGCCGCCGCTGCCCGCCACGACGCGCACGGCGTCGATCATGGCGGCCACACCGCTTTTCATGTCCTGCGCGCCGCGGCCGTGAAGCTGCCCGTCCAGCTCGACGGGCGTGAACGGCGCCGCCATGCCCGCCACACCGACGGTGTCCACGTGCCCGCACAGCATCAGCGAGCATCCGGGCACGCGTCCCTCGAGCGTGGCCACGACGTTGGGCCGTCCGGGGGCGACCTCCTGCACCTCCACGTGCAAGCCGATCGCCTCGAACTCGTGCACGAGCCGCAGGGCGATTGCGGCCTCGCCCGCCGCGCCCGGCACGAGCGAGGGGTTCACCGAGTCGATCGCGACGAGATCGCGGAGCAGCCGGTCGACGGTATCCATGGAGAGGGTGGCCTGTCGTGCCCTGTGTGCAGTGTATTCCGACGCGCGGCGCCCGAGCCACAAGGCGCGACGACCGAGCATACCAAGCCTGTATGTGAGGAAGGAGCAACGCCGTGGATCGGGGTGCCCCGCGAGGAAGACGCCGTGCACAGGGTCACGGCCGGCCACCAGATTCTGTCAGATTCGGCCGCGGGGTACGATGGGCGACGTGCCTGGCCCGGACGCCTCCGCTCGTGCCGCTCCTGCCGCTCCCGCCGTGCCCGCGCCGCTGGACGTGGCGCTGGCGGTGGCCCGCGCCGCCCGCAGCCGCGGCGGCCGCGCGTTGGTGGTGGGCGGCTTCGTGCGCGATCGGCTGTTGGGCCGGCCCTCCAAGGACCTCGACCTCGAGGTCTTCGGCGTGCCCCACGACGTCCTGCCGGAGATGCTCGCCGCGCTCGGCCGGGTGGAGCCGGTGGGCCGCGCCTTCCCCGTCTACAAGCTCGGGCCCGTCGACGTGACGCTGCCCCGCCGGGAATCGAAGCATGGCCGGGGACACACCGCCTTCACGGTGGAGGGCGACCCGCACATGCGGTTCGAGGACGCCGCCAGGCGCCGCGACTTCACGATGAACGCCATCGGCTGGGATCCCCTCACCGGCGAGTACCTCGATCCCTTCGGCGGCCGCGCCGATCTCGACGCGCGACGCCTGCGCGTGGTCGATCCGCGCACGTTCGCCGACGACAGCCTGCGGGTGCTCCGCGCGCTGCAGTTCGCCGCGCGATTCGAGAGCACGCTCGACGACCAAGCCACGGCCATCTGCCGCGCCATTGCGCTCGACGACCTGCCCGCCGAGCGCCTGTGGGGCGAATTCGAGAAGCTGCTGCTCGTGGCGGAGCGGCCGTCG
>JBDTWC010000156.1:0-6183 GCA_040006875.1 Acidobacteriota bacterium
GTTCATGAGGAATTTCAGCAGCCTGCTAGAGCTCGTGATCGACCCCGGGGCAGGCCAGGTGTCCGGAGACCCTTCGAGGCTGCAACAGGTGGTGTGGAATTTGTTGTCGAATGCCGTCAAGTTCACCCCGCGCGGCGGACTCATCCAGGTGCGCCTGGAACGGGTCGAGTCAGCCGTCGAAATTGTGGTCAGCGACACGGGGGCAGGAATCGCGCCGGAATTTCTCCCCCGAGTGTTCGACCAGTTCGCCCAGGCCGACGTCGGCTTGACCCGTGCGACTGGCGGTCTGGGCCTGGGGCTCTCAATCGTTCGACATCTGGTTGAGATGCATGGGGGTAAAGTGCACGCCGGCAGCCCGGGTGTCGGGCGGGGGGCCACCTTCCGGGTCCAGTTGCCCACCCGGCTCTCACATGCTCACATCGCCGACCGACCGTCGCTCGCGACCAGCTCAGTGCCGGTGGCTCTGGCGAGTCTCCAAGGGCTCCTCGTTCTCGCCGTTGACGACGAGCCCGAAGCTCGCGCGGTATTGCGCACAATCTTGGAATCCGCAGGGGCAACCGTGGAAGTCGCGGCCTCAGGGCGCGAGGCATTGGAATACCTGAAGGCTCATCGGCCGAATGTACTAGTCGCCGATATCGGGATGCCCGTCATGGACGGCTTTGCACTCATCTCGCACCTGCGGCAGTTCGACGACGCAACGGTGCGCGATTTGCCAGCCGCAGCCCTCACCGCGCTGGCGAGGCCCGAAGATCGGACGCGCGCATTGCGCGCGGGTTTTGAGATGCATTTGGCGAAGCCAGTTGATCCTGGCGAGCTGGTTGCGTCGGTGGCCACCCTCGCGCGGCGGCGCCGGCAGTAGAAAGAGCCGTCGCGCGATGACTACCAGGGACCAACAGGACCCGCAGCGCGGCAGCGACAAGCGCCCCGGACCGAAGCGTCTGGTAGCCCTGGAGGCAACCTCCAAGGCTGCTTCGGCGTCAGTCACAAGAGCTGAGCCGGGGTCGCCTCCTCCAGAAGCGTTTCTCACTGTCACGGGCCGACGATGGCGACGCAGCGATCCGCGGATTCCAGCATCGCTACGACAAGAACTCGTCAACGAGCTGATGGCCGCTCGACGGGCGGTCGCTACTGCGGACGATGCGGTTGAACGCCACGCGGCTCGACGCCGCGTTCATGACGCGAAGGTCGCCCTGGGCGAACGAGGCCAGGCGTGGTGGCTGTACGCGACGGCCGCCGAACTCGAGCCTCGCATCGAGGCGGCCATTCGCACGCTGTTACGCAGCAGACGCCCCGGAGCGACGATCTGTCCGAGCGAACCCGCTCGGATCGTCAACGGTGAGTCGTGGCGGGGTCTGCTGAGGTCCGTGCGCGAACAGGCTGGGCGGCTGCAGCAGGCGGGTCAACTGGTGATCCTGCGTGGTCGCGTGCCAGTGACGGGCGACCTCAGCAAGGGGACGCTGCGCTACAGCTTACCCGGCGCCCAACCGGCTGCAACGATGCGAGCAACTCCGGTCGGGAACCAGCGCGACGAGTAAGACGCGGCCGATTCGGCCCAAAGCATGACCGATGTGGATCGATTCCGATGGCGGAGAGAGTGGGATTCGAACCCACGGTACGGTTTCCCGTACACACGCTTTCCAAGCGTGCGCCTTCAACCACTCGGCCATCTCTCCGTCTGCCAAAATCATACCCTTAAAGGTCGCGCGACGCCGCTCGTGCGCCCCGGCGCTGCGTCAGCAGAGCTCAGGCGCTCACGTTCGGAGGCCTCGGTGCGGCCGGGACCGTTGGGCCATAATCCCACCATGCACCCCACCGTTCGGAACGCCGTGAAGGGCGCCGGGAAGTAAGTCGTGTCGACCGTTGACCACAGCGCTCGTGACGCCTTCGGCGCCGTCCTCGAACGCGGCGGCGCGATGGGCGCGCTGGTCGCGCGCTTCGCGTGGTCCACCACGCCGCTCGGTCCGCTCAGCCACTGGCCGAGCAGCCTCAAGAACACAGTGGCGACGGTGCTGCATTCGCGCCACCCGATGTTCCTGTGGTGGGGACCGGAGCTGATTCAGATCTACAACGACGCCTACGTGCCCAGCTTTGGCGCGGGCAAGCATCCGGCGGCGCTGGGGCAGCGGGGCTGCGTGTGCTGGCCCGAAATCTGGGACATCATCGGCCCGCAGATCGACGCCGTCATGCAGCGCGGCGAGCCGAGTTGGCACGAAGACGCCTTGGTGCCGATCTTTCGCAACGGCACCGTTGAAGACGTCTACTGGACCTACGGCTACTCTCCCGTGTTCGACGACGACGCGCGGATCGGCGGCGTGCTCGTGGTGTGCACCGAGACGACCGCACGGGTGACGGCCACGAAGGCCGAGGTCGCCTTGCGCGAAACCGTCGATCGGGCGCGTCAGCGGCTCGCGCAGTTCTTCGCGCAGGCCCCGGCCGGCATCTGCGTGGTGAGCGGCCCGTCGCTGACCTTCGAATCCGCCAACGACGCCTATCGTGAGTTGGTGGGCGGCCGCGAGATCGTGGGCCTGCCCTTGCTAGAGGCGCTGCCGGAGCTGGCCGGGCAGGGACTCGACACGCTGCTGCACGGCGTGAGGTCGACCGGCGAACCCGTGGTCGGCCGCGAGGTGCGGCTCCAGATCAACCGGCGTGGATATGGCACGGCCGAAGACAGGTACTTCACCTTCATCTACAGCCCCATTCGGGACGCTATGGCGCGGGTCGATGCCGTGATCGTCCTTGCCCTGGACGTGACCGACGAAGTGATCGCCAGGCGCGACACCGAGGCCCTGACCAGCCGCCTTCAAGAGAGCGAAGCGCAGTTCCATCTGCTGGCCGAGAGCATTCCTCAACTGGCTTGGGCGACGCGGCCCGATGGACACATCGACTGGTACAACCAGCGCTGGTACGACTACACCGGTACGACCCTCGAGCAGATGCAGGGGTGGGGCTGGAAGTCTGTCCATGACCCCGACCGCGTCGACGAGGTCGTGACCCGCTGGCAGGACGCCCTGGCCAGCGGCGCGCCCTTCGAGATGAATTTCGCCCTGCGCGGGCGCGATGGTGTGTTTCGCTGGCATCTGACCCGGGCGGTTCCCCTGCGCGATCAGGCGGGGCGCATCGTGCGGTGGTTCGGCACCAACACCGACATCGATGCCCAGCGGCGTGCCGAGGTGGAACGTGCGACGCTGCTCGCGAACGAACAGCGGGCGCGGCATGCGGCCGAACTCGCCAGTCGGGCCAAGGACGAGTTCCTGGCCACGGCCTCACACGAACTGCGCACGCCGCTCAACGCCATCCTGGGCTGGGCTCGCATGCTCCAGACCGGGCAACTCGACCACAGCGTCTTCCTCCGCGCCATCGACAGCATTCAGCGCAATGCCGCCATTCAGGTGCGCCTGATCGAGGACATTCTCGATGGCTCGCGGATCATCACCGGCCAGTTGCACCTCGAGATTCGGACGCTCGACCTGGCCATGCTCGTGTCCGCGACCCTCGAGGCGGTGCGCACCGCCGCGGACGCGAAGAACATCACGGTCAGCCTGTCGCTCGATCCTCAAGCCACGCTCGTCGTCGGTGATCCTGATCGTCTGCAGCAGGTGATGTGGAACCTGATGGTCAACGCCATCAAGTTCACTGCCAAGGGCGGCACGGTCGAGGTGTCGCTGCGCCGCGTCGACACCAGCATCGAGTTGCAGGTCAGCGACAACGGCGAGGGCATCTCGCCCGAGTTCCTGCCCCATGTCTTCGAGCGGTTCCGCCAAGCGCAGGCCAGCACGACGCGTCGCCACGGCGGCCTCGGCCTGGGCCTTGCGTTGGTCCGCCATCTCGTGGAGGCGCACGGCGGCACGGTGAGCGCCGACAGTGCGGGCGTTGGCCAGGGCGCGGCCTTCACCGTGACGCTGCCGGTCCAAGCGGTGTTCGCCGAGAGCGTCGCGATGACGGCGCCGCCGCGGAGTTCGTTCCGTGAGTTCGTGCCCAGTGCCGCCAGCCTGACTGGCGTCAGCGTGTTGGTGGTCGATGACGAACTCGACGCGCGCGACCTGGTCGCCACGGCGCTGCGCGCCAAGGGGGCAGAGGTGACGTCGGCCGCCAGCGCGGCCGAGGCCCTTGAACTGGTCGCCGCGCGCGCGTTCATGGCCATGGTCAGCGACATCGGCATGCCCGACACCGACGGGTATGCCTTGATCCGCCGGATCAGAACCACGACCGGCGCACGGGGCGTTCATCTGCCGGCGGTGGCGCTCACGGCCTACTCGCGGGAAGAGGACCGGCGCCGCGCTCTCGACGCCGGCTACAACGCCTACGTCTCGAAGCCCGTAGACCCCGAAGAGCTGGTGCAGATCGTCGCCGGTATCGTCACCACCGCGCTGGCGCAATCAGGCGAGGTCGAAGAAGGCGTCGCGGCGCGTGCCCATACCATCGCCAAATTCAAACGCGTGCTCGCGCAGAGCGGCGTGCACGCCGCTCTGCAGTTCTTGAACAGCCGCACCGCTCATCGCTTCACCGGCATCTACCGCTTCGACCCGCCGATCCTTCGCAACCTGCTCTTGCTCGACGCCGATCTGCCCGCCGTGGTCACTGGTGAGGACGCGCCGATGGAGGCGACCTACTGTTCGATTGTCGGCGCCTTCGAGCGGCCCTTCACGACGGAGGACACGCTCCGCGACGATCGGCTCAGGGGGCACGTGGCGAGGGAGTCGATCCGCTCGTACTGCGGCGTCCTGCTGCGCCGGCCGGATGGCCAGGGCTTTGGCACCTTGTGCCACTTCGACCTCGTGCCCTGCGACGTGCCGGTGGCGGAGCTGGCGCTGATGGAAATGGTGGCGCCGCTCATCATGGACGCGCTCGCTGAGCCCGCGGCGGCTACGCCGGGATAGGCGGCGACCGGGTCTCGCTCACGAACTCGCCGGGGCGCTGTGCGACTACTTCACCCGATGCCAGGTGATGCGCGACACCTGCTGGTCCCCGCCCGGCAGGGCGGCCGGTGCCGGTTGCAGCACGAGCACGTCGCCGGTGAGCTCGAAGAAGCGGATCTGGTCTGTGCCGCTGTTGATCGGATTGAGATCGTTGGTGGTGTGGACGACGATCTTCCTGGTCGCCTCGTCGACGTCGAAGCTGCCGAAGTAGGCGAGGTAGGAGCGGCTCAACTCGCGCACCTCGTCGTCGGTCGCCTTGGCGAGCGTCGTTGCCGGCCGCTCCGGGTTCACGATCTGGACGGCCGTGTGGCCGTCCTCGGTGAAGATGAAGAGCCCCTTGGGCGATGCGCCGAAGTTGCGACGCACTTCGCCCGTGGCCATCGTGGTCTTGTGTTCCACAAGTTCCCAGGTGCCGACCACGGCCTTGCGCGCGGCCGCGGCGTAGGACGCCGCTGGCGCAGCCGGGTCGAGCCGCTCCCAGGTCGTGCGCAGGAAGCGCTTCTTGCCGTCGACGACGGTCGTGGGGGTGATCAGCGTGAGTCGGTTCCCGCTCAGGACGACCGTGCGCACGTAGTCGCGCTCGCCGGGCGCCAGCGTGCCGTCGCGATGATGCGTGACCGTGCCGGCGCGCTCGTCCACGTCGAACGTGCCGAAGTAGGCGGTGTAGGTGCGGAGCAGCTCGCGCTGCTGCTCCACGGTGGCCTCGGCCCTCCGCACCTTGGGGCGGATGGTGGAGCCGAGCTGCCCCTGCATGTGGCCGTCGGCCGTGTAGGTGAGCATGCCGGAGGGCGAGGGCCCTTGCGAGAAGACGGGCGCCGCACCGTCGAAGATCTGCTCGCTCGAGATCAGACGCCACTGCCCGATGATCCGGGCGCGCAGCGTGCCCTGCGCCAAACCGGGGCGACCCGCCAGGGCGACGAGCGCCACCACTCCGGCGACCAGCGCCAGCCGTCCCGATCCGACCACACGTCGTCTGAGCATAAGCCGGCCTCCTGGGCCGCGATACTGTCACGGATCGCCAGCGGCGAGAAAGAGGGCGGATCCATGGCCCGCAGTGCTACTGTTTGGCCGCCGCCCTCTCGCTTCGCGGCCCGAGGACCCGCATGAGCGCCACTTCACCCGCCGCCACGACGGCGGCCTCCGCCGCCGACACCGGCATGTTCGCGTGGTGGCATGCCGCCGACGTGCGCGCTCGACGCGCCTTCGTGGCGGCGTCGCTCGGCTGGATGCTCGATTCGTTCGACGTCATGCTCTACGCGCTGGTGCT